>QKBW01000048.1 GCA_003245875.1 Candidatus Kaiserbacteria bacterium | reverse complement strand
GATTTTTATCTTTCGGGGATGGATACCGAGCGGCGCAATGCCCTTGGCATTGCGCCGCTCACACACTTGCGCCAGCAAATAGCAGCTATTAAAAACACCGACGACTTGACCAAGATGATTGCTAAGCTCCATGTGCTTGGTGTCGGCGTCGGATGGAATGTATTTGTCGACCAAGATGCAAAGCAAAGTGACCAGTACATCCTGCACCTGGTGCAAGATGGCCTGGGTATGCCGGATCGTGATTACTATCTTAAAAATGATCCGGAATCAAAACGAGTACGCGACGCCTACCGCAAGCATGTCAGCGCACTCTTCCACCTGTCAGGCATGGCTAAACCAGATATTGAAGCCGCCACCAACACGTTGCTGGCTTTTGAAACTAAGCTGGCACGAGCTTCAATGCGTAAGGAGGATACCCGAGATGCTGAAAAGACCTACCATAAGGTCTCGGCTGCTGGTCTTCGTAAGCTTGCGCCGCATATTAATTGGCATGGCTATTTCTCAGGTATTCTGGTTGATATGCCAGCTCGCATGGTTGTCATGCAACCAGAATTTATGCATGCAGTTAGCCAGCTTTGTTCAGATACACCAATTGACACATGGCGCCTATACCTTGATTGGCATGTGGTCAATGAGTATGCCTCCTTGCTTTCTGCACCGTTTGTAAAGGAGCAGTTTAATTTTTACGGGCACGTACTATCGGGCCAGCAAAAAATGCGACCACAATGGCGCCGGGTGATGGGTACGGTCAATGGGTACCTTGGCGAACTACTGGGGCAATTGTATGTAGCCAAACATTTTGGACCCGAGGCCAAGCGAAAGATGCAAGAATTGGTTGATAATTTGTTTGTCGCATATGAAGCGCGACTGGAGAATCTTGATTGGATGAGCACTGCGACCAAACGTAAGGCGGTGGAGAAATTGCGTGCCATGACCCACAAGATCGGCTATCCGGAAAAATGGAAAAGTCACCGTGGGCTTATTATTGCGCCAGACGACTACGTGGGCAACGTGATGCGAGCTGAACAATTTTGGCACAAGTATGAGATGAAGAAATTAGGTAAGCCGGTCGATTACACCGAGTGGTTTATGTATCCACAAACGGTCAATGCTTATTTCAATCCAGTTATGAACGAAATTGTCTTCCCGGCCGCTATTCTGCAAGCACCATTCTTCTCGATTGATTTTGATGAGGCAGTCAACTACGGCGCCATTGGTGCGGTCATTGGCCACGAAATAACACATGGTTTTGATGATCAGGGCGCCAAGTTTGATAAGAAAGGGAATATGAAAAACTGGTGGAACGAAGCTGACCGCACAAGCTTTGAAAAGCGCACTGCTGTGCTGCGTAAACAGTTTGATCAGTATACTGTGGCTGACGGTGTAAAGGTAAATGGGCAACTGACGTTGGGTGAGAACGTGGCCGACCTTGGCGGTGCGTCAATAGCATACGACGCCTACCAGCTACATTTAGAGAAGACAGAGCGAAAAACCCTGCAAGGTTTTTCGCCCGAACAACGCTTCTTCCTCGCTTTCGCGCTTTTTGAACGCGAAAACGTGCGTCCTGAGTTTGAAAAAATGCAGGTTTTAACCGACCCACATTCACCTGGTCACCTACGCATCAATGGCCCTGCTTCCAACCTGCCAGAGTTTTACGAAGCTTTCAACGTTCAACTAGGCGACAAACTTTATCGTCCACCCAAATCCCGCGCCCAGATTTGGTAACAACCTTGTGGGCCCGACCCTTAAGATTTGCCTCAACCGCGACATCAAACGTTGCAATTTGATGCTTTTTTAGTAGTGTATCAACATACCGCAACGTGCGGTCTGTACATTCTCAAACCAACATCAGGGAGCATCCCAATGAAAACGTTCAAGCTGCCCGTCCGCCTCGGCCAGTGTGTCTATACCGTCACGAACGACGGTGAGATCATTCCGACTCTCATTGAAAAGATCGAACTGACCAAAGTCAGCGAAGGCCAGTCCGAGTTCGTTCGTAGGTTCCAGGAAGGGTTCGACGGTGCTGGATACGCCTCGGGCGATGTCACGTTTACCACACTGCTTCATTCATTCCAGAACACCTTCCTCACCTTTGACAAAGCCTATGACGAAGCGCTGGAGATTCTCAAATCTTGGCTTCAAAGCGAAGACATCACCATCAAGAAGCGCAACGAATACCAAGAGCACCTCGACCACCTCAAGAACAACAAAGAAGTCGAGTGCCGTCGCGTGAACGCAACCGAGCGTTTCTCCGAGAACAGTCGTATGTCGCTCGACCTCGACCGGAACGATCGCACGTACACGCAAGCCGACTTCCCGAAGCACTACATCGAGCCGGGTGAGCTGGTTTGGGTTGCCGGTCTGAAGGAATGGAAGCTCATTCGTAGTCATATCACCGGGGTGAAACTCCAGCACGGCTGGTCCATGAACCTGGCTTACATCTGCGGTTCCAGCGGACCGATTTCGAGGGAGGAAGTTTTTCGTACCAAGAAAGGTGCGATGAATGCTCTCGTCCGCCAGTTTCGGAGAAAGTTTCCTGGCGATCTCGATCCAAAACGTGTCCAAATCGTTGACCAGGAAAGTGAAGACGACAAGCTTCGAACGCGCCGGGCAGTGATCTCGGTTTGAACTCCCGGCCCCGCACCTGTTGCGGGGCCGTTTCTTTTGGTCAAAATTGTGACGCTATGCTATAGTTTTGAAACTAAAATCATATTTTATCTATGTCAGGCAATGAGATTCGACAGCGGTTTTTAGAGTTTTTTGCAAAGCGTGGGCACACGATTATCCCGTCAGCTTCGTTGGTACCGGAGAATGATCCGTCAGTGCTTTTCAACACCGCCGGCATGCAGCCATTGGTGCCGTACCTCTTGGGGCAACCACACCCCACCGGCTCAAAACGTATTGCCGATTCACAAAAATGTGTCCGTACCAACGACATCGAGGAAGTGGGGGACAACACCCACCTTACATTCTTTGAAATGCTCGGTAACTGGTCCTTGGGTGACTATTTCAAACAAGACGCCATTACCTGGAGTTTTGAATTTTTAACCTCCAAGGAGGAGGGGCTTGGCCTTGACCCGAAGCGTCTCTATGTCACCGCCTTCGCCGGTGATGAGAATGCACCACGCGACGAGGAAGCATATGCTATTTGGAAAGATATCTTTGAAGCGGCCGGCCTTGACCCGGAAAAGCGTATCTTCTTTATGGATGCCGATTCCAATTGGTGGAGTCCAGGCGACAACGGCCCTTGTGGGCCGGACAGTGAGATGTTCTATGATGTCAGCGGTGCATTGACCGACGGTCTTACTCGTGAAGAGTTCATCGCCGCTGATGATCGGCAGGACGTTGTCGAGATCTGGAACGACGTCTTTATGGAGTATGAGAAGAAGGATGGACAGGTGATAGGGAAGTTAGCCAGTCAAAATGTTGATACTGGTAGTGGTTTAGAACGCGTTACTGCAATAGTTCAAGGAAAGAACAACGTGTTTGAAACTGATCTTTTCCAACCAATTATCACAGTGCTCAATTCACTGAAAACCAACGATGACGCTCGTGCAATACGCATTATTGCCGATCACTTACGTGCAGCAACATTTTTGATTGCTGATGGGGTGGTGCCAAGTAATACCGACCAAGGGTATATTTTGCGTCGCTTGCTGCGGCGTGCAGTACGTCAAGCCGATCTTCTGGGTATTCCAGATGGGGCTCTGGCAGAGCCGACCAAGGTAATTGTCGAGCAATATGGCGCTCATTACCCAAATCTGTTTGAAAAACAAGCTGTGATCATAGATGTCATCACAAAGGAAGAAGAACAATTCCGTAAGACTCTGGAAAAAGGACTCTTTCAATTGAAAAAGGAACTGGGTAGGAATCTGGAGACCGGCGAAGCTGTGTTGCGAGAGCGCGTGCGCGCAGATACTGCCTTTAACCTGTTCACAACCTACGGCTTTCCAATTGAACTAACTGAAGAAATTGCTGCTGAGAATAATATCAAGGTAGACCGAGCTGGTTTTGATGCTCTCATGGAGGAACACCGAGCCAAATCACGTGCCGGAGCTGAACAAAAATTCAAAGGTGGTTTGGCTGATCACTCAGAGCGTGTGGTGCAGTACCACACCTGCACACACTTGCTTTTGGCCGCTTTGCGTCATTTCCTTGGTGACCATGTCCACCAAGCCGGGAGCAATATTACCGCTGAACGTCTGCGCTTTGATTTCACTCACCCAGAAAAGGTGGAACGAGATATGCTTGATCAGATCGAAGGCTGGGTAAATGATAAAATTGCCCGCGGTGGGGCAGTCACCATTGAAACTATTGCGAAAGATGTAGCAGAGAATGACACGACCATCGAGGGGAGTTTTTGGGAAAAATATCCGGACATGGTTAATGTGTACACCATGCATACAGACGATGGCTCAGTTGTCTCACGTGAGCTTTGCGGCGGGCCACATGTGGCCAACCTTATCACCATACCTCCTACTTTTAAGATCAAAAAGGAAGAGTCTTCTTCAGCCGGTGTACGCCGCATTAAGGCCGTGTTGGAATAATAACTATCCACGGTTTGGGGTGATAACGCGCGGCGGCCTTTG
>QKBW01000015.1 GCA_003245875.1 Candidatus Kaiserbacteria bacterium | reverse complement strand
CATATTGGGCATTTGTTCACTAATACGGTTGGTGAAAGTATTTCTCGGTTATTCAAGGCCGGTGGTGCCGAGGTGCATTGCTGCAACTACCAAGGTGACGTTGGTATGCATGTAGCGATGACCATCTATGGTTTACAGCAACTGGAATTGAGTGTCGCTGACACACTTACTGCCGCTGACCTTGGCCGTGCCTATGCGCATGGTGCCACCGCCTACAAGGCCGCTGATCCGGTGGTGGTTGAAGCTATTAAAACAATCAACAAAGCTATCTACGAACGCAGCAACGAATCTATAAATGCGCTCTATGAAGCAGGGCGAGCAGTCTCACTGGCTTATTTTGAAACCATTTACGCAAAGGTCGACACCCATTTCGATCATTACTTCTTTGAAAGTGAGTCTGGGCCAAAAGGGAAGGAGGTGGTGTTGGCACATCCGGATGTGTTTGTGGAAAGCGATGGTGCGCGAATCTTTAACGGTGAGCAGTATGGTCTGCATACTCGTGTCTTTATTAACAGCGAGGGTTTGCCAACGTACGAAGCAAAAGAATTGGCATTGGCTAAAATGAAAGAGGATACTGTGGGTGGGTACGACTTGTCGATTGTCTCTACAGCTAATGAGATCAATGAGTACTTCAAGGTGCTTTTGAAGGCGATGAGTTTTGTCTATCCCGAATTGGCAGCTAAGACCGAACATATTGGGCACGGCATGGTTCGCCTCACCTCGGGTAAGATGTCCTCACGTACCGGTGCAGTGATTACGGCACTGAGTTTTATTGATGAGATCAAACAACGCGCATTAGAAAAAATGTCAGCGGCGGGCACGTCCGGTGACGAACAACTCGCGACCGACATCGCGATTGGAGCGATCAAGTACGCCACACTACGCGGCAGTATCTTGCAAGACTCCGTGTTTGATACGGAAAAGGCACTTTCTTTCGAGGGTGACTCCGGGCCGTATTTGCAGTACACACATGCGCGTATTCGCACGTTGCTCGAAAAGGCGGCTGCCGCTGGAATTACACCAACAGCTGCACATGCACCGTCAGCGCCGTACGCACTCGAGAAAATACTGTACCGTTTTCCTGAGGTTGTAGCCGCGGCGCTTGGAGAGCGAGCGCCGCACCAGGTGACCACCTACCTCACACAGCTGGCTGGTGCGTTTAATACCTTCTATGGGCAAGAAAAAATAGTCGATCCCGGTGATGAGTTTGCCCCATACAAAGCAGCCTTGGCCGAGGCAGTGGCTATTACTTTGAAGAATGGTCTCTGGCTGCTCGGCATCAAGGCCCCGGCGCGAATGTAACAAAAACGACCCCTCAGCGTCGTTTTTGTGTCACCCAAAATTGACAATAAGACGCATACGTGTCAAGGTACATCTCCCGTGACAAACAAGGGGTAGATAATGTCTGTCGAGGTGTGGGGCGAGATGTGGGCGGTCAAGTCGTATCGTCCCACAATCACACAGTTATTTGTTCCCGGTGGGGGATGGAGGAGAAATATGGCAGAGGTCTTGAACTGGGCAGGGATGCACATAACCCTGCAAGGAGCATTTGGCTTTTTGGCCATCGTCGTGGTCGTCTGTCTGATGGCGGTCGCCGTAGCATCGCAGGAGTGGTGAGATGATCGACTTTGTCGTCTTGCAGGCAATCCATGCCGGCAATAACAACGCAATACGCGACTTTCGGTCGCGCATTCCCTTGATGGGGGTGACGTGCATCCGGGTCTGGTTGCATCACTTCCGCGCATGTTGTGCGCAACAGTCGGCGGTCGCACCGCTGATAGCGCAACTGGAAGCACGGCTTTCAGAGGCAGAGCAGGCGGCCTGAGAAAAACCTGTCGTGAAGTGGCGCTTTCGAGCGCTGCTTTTTCTTTTGTAAAATCGGCCTTTGTGCTACCATGCCAAAGTCGGCCTGATATGTCGACGGCAAAACGCAACGCGTCTTGTCATTAGCAATGTCTGATATACATTCCATATTTCTATGTCAAAACTACAAGGTCGTGAGAACGACACCGTAGCTGTTGAACCAACAGCGCCAAAGAGTGAAGTGGCAGAACGAGAAGAGGCAATTCTGGAGTTCTGGCGCGAACACGATATTTTCAATAAAAGTTTGGAACACCCAGCAGGGCAAGAGCCAAAAGGGGATTATGTTTTTTATGATGGCCCGCCGTTTGCGACCGGCTTGCCACACTATGGTCATATCTTGGCCAGTACTATCAAGGATGCCATCCCGCGTTTTTGGACGATGCAGGGGTACCAGGTGCGTCGTCAGTGGGGTTGGGATTGTCACGGGTTGCCGCTGGAGAACCTGATCGAGAAACAGCTCGGTCTGGCCACCAAGAAAGATATTGAGACCTACGGAGTTAAAAATTTCAATGAAGCAGCTCGTGGTGCGGTCATGGAGTATGCCGATGAGTGGAAGCGTATCATCCCGCGTCTTGGCCGTTGGGCCGATATGGAGAATGACTACAAAACCATGGACAGCACCTATACGGAGAGTGTGTGGTGGGTGTTTAAGCAGCTGCACGAGAAGGGGTTGTTGTTTGAAGGATACAAAGCTATGCATTTGTGTCCACGTTGTGGCACGACGTTGTCGAACTTCGAGGTAAACCTTGGCTATAAAGATATTAAAGATATTGCGGTCTTTGTGATGCTGCCATTTGTTGAGCCATTGCTGGAAGCGGGAGAGCCGCAGACCTCGCTGGTGGTATGGACAACAACTCCATGGACGCTGCCGGGCAATATGGCTGCTGCGGTGCACAATGACTATGAGTATGCGGTCGTAGAAAAGAACGATGAAGAGACTGGAGAACCGATGCGTTTCGTGGTTGCTAAAGAGCGCGTACGGGCGGTGTTTGGTGAGGAAGGATATCAGATCGTGCAGACCCTGAAAGGATCAGATCTGGTAGGACGTTCGTACGAACCACCATTTGATTATTGGCAGCAGCAGGAGTTTGAACATAAAGACAACGCGTGGAAAATCTATCACGCAGAGTATGTTGAATTGGGTGAGGAGGGGACAGGTGCTGTGCACCTCGCGCCGGCGTACGGCGAAGAGGATATGCAGCTGGCCAAAGGTTATAACATTCCGATCGTGCACCATGTTGATGACAGTGGTCACTTTATGTCATTTGTGACCGATTTCGCCGGGCAGCTCGTGAAGCCAAAGGATGATGATGATGCTGAGGTCACACACTTTGATGCGGATATCGAAGTGATCAAAGCACTCAGTGCGTGGGGGCGGTTATTTAAGAAAGAGAAGATCACCCATAGTTATCCGCACTGTTGGCGATGTGATACGCCGTTGCTGAACTACGCGACTTCGTCGTGGTTTGTGAACGTTCCAACGATCAAAGATAAACTTGTAGCTGCCAACCAAAAGGTGCACTGGGTACCGGGACATGTTGGCGAGAACCGTTTTGGCAATTGGCTTGAAGGCGCACGCGAATGGGCTGTCTCACGCCAGCGGTATTGGGGTGCACCAATTCCGATCTGGCGTAATCCGGAAACAAAAGAATATAAGGTCATTGGTAGTTTGGTTGAATTACAGCAGTACGTCCAGAAAAGCGGTAACCGATACTTTGTCATGCGACACGGCCAGAGTGAGAGTAATCTGACAGGCACTATTCGTACCATACCAACCGTTCGTGACCCGCTGACCGAGCAGGGGATGACCGAGGCGCGCCAGGCCGCCGAAGGTCTGCGTGGTGAAAAGATCGACCTCATCATTACGTCACCATTTGAACGTACCCGAGAGACAGCGGAGATCGTCCGCGAGGTCTTGGGCTTGGCGCCAGAGGCGCTCGTCGAAGACGAGCGCCTGCGTGAGATCAATGTTGGTGAAGCGTTGCAAGGCCGCAAATGGAATGAGTATGCAGCCCTGCATGGCTCATTTGCAGATGAGTATACGACACATCAGGAAGGTGTCGTTGAAAATCGCCGGGATGTACAACGTCGCGCGGGTGATATTTTGTATGAGTGTGAGAAAAAGTACGAAGGCAAAACCATTCTTTTTGTCGGACATAACAGCTCAATGTTTGCGCTAGCCTCAGCTTCGGTTGGAGTAGAGCCAGAACAAGCTCACGAGCTCAAACAAAACTTCTGGCTTGATAATGCAGCGGTGCGGGAAGTTCCGTTTGTCCCGATGCCTCATAACGACAACTATGAACTCGACTACCATCGGCCTTATATTGATGATGTTGCGTTGTTTGAAAACGGAGTACAGCTTGAGCGTGTGCCGGATGTCTTTGACTGTTGGTTTGAAAGTGGTTCGATGCCGTATGGGCAATGTCATTATCCGTTTGAAAACGAAGTCGGTTTTGATGGAGGTCGTTTCCCGGCCCAATTCATTGCCGAAGGGCTCGACCAAACACGTGGTTGGTTTTACTCACTGATCGTTTTGGGGACGGCGCTCTTTGGAAAATCTCCATACGAGAACGTGATCGTGAATGGTCTTGTGCTCGCAGAGGATGGTAAGAAGATGAGCAAGTCCCTTCGCAATTACCCGGACCCTATGGAATTGGTTGATCGTGTCGGGGCAGATGCCGTGCGTTTCTATCTTCTTTCTGCTCCAATTATGCGTGCGGAAGATCTCAACTTCTCTGAGAAGGAAGTAACTGAGTTGATGCGTAAGAATATTGGCCGTCTACACAACGTGCTTTCTATGTATCATATGTATGCAGATAGTACAGCTGCAAATGGTACCTCGGCGCACGTGCTTGATCGTTGGATCGTTGCGCGCCTTAATGAATTGGTCGTGGAGAGTACCACGCAATACAAAAACTACGAGCTTGATAAAGCAACGCGACCACTTGTTGATTTTATTGACGATCTTTCGGTGTGGTACCTGCGTCGATCGCGTGATCGTCTGAAGGGAAGTGACGAGGCTGATAAAAAGCTAGCTTTGGGGACGCTGCGCTTTGTGTTGCGTGAACTGGCAAAGGTTATGGCGCCAGCCATGCCTTTCTATGCTGAGTATTTGTATCGGTCGGTTCGCGAAGAGGAAGAAGCAGAAAGCGTGCACCTCTGTGCGTGGCCTGTTGCAGAGATGGTTACAGAAGACCTGTTGACCGATATGTCTGCCGCCCGTGACATCGTGACCAAAGCTCTAGAAGCACGCACCAAGGCCGGTATTAAGGTACGTCAGCCGATTGCTAGCATAACCGGACCACTCATCAGCGAGGCGATGCAGCAGATCATAACGGATGAGGTAAATGCCAAGCTGTACAATGTTGGTGAGGGTGTAGTTATTGATACCGTTATTACTCCGGTACTGCAGGCCGAAGGTGTGGCGCGAGAATTGATGCGTCTGGTGCAAGATATGCGTAAACAAGCTGGCCTTGAACCGCAAGACAGTATCGTGCTCATGCTCGATACCGATGCAGCAGGGCAGCAACTAATCACGCAGTTTGCCGACATGATCAAAAAGACCGTCGGTGCTCGTGAACTCACCTTTGCACCGGTGGCCACTGAAGCAGTAGCGGTTGGTGAGCATCACATGGGAATCCAGATAGAGAAGGTGTAGTGAGTGGTGGGGGCTGGAAATTGCAGAGCAATTTCCAGCCCCCACCTACCTATTTCAACATGTCGTATCAAACTTACACTACCGACGCTATTGTGTGTGGTAATCGTGTCAGTAACACGGCTGATCGGGTGTATCGATTATTTACGCGTGATTATGGAATGGTATGGGCAACGGCTCGCAGTGTGCGTGAGGAGAAAAGCCGACAGCGCTTTGCGTTGCAAGATTTCACTTTTGTGCGCGTGTCGCTAGTAAAAGGGAAGACCGGTTGGCGTATTGGCAGTGTTGAGGCGGTAGGGAACGCGTATTTTTCGGCGACTACTCGTGAAGTGCGGCAAGTGGTGGCACAAGCGTTAAATCTAGTGCGGCGTCTTATTCAAGGAGAAGAAGCGGTTCCTGAAATTTTCGCTGACCTTGAGCAGCTCTGGCGGCAATGTTTGCAGGGCGCACATATCCCGCTGGTGGCAGCAGAGTATTTTACCTATCGGTCGTTGGCTACCCTAGGGTATATTGATGCACACGAAACGGTTGCGAACGACTGGCTACAGGAGACACCGCCACTCTCGGCCGCCGCTAAGCAGGCAATAGAGTACGGATTGGCACAAAGTCACTTATAGCTTTTGCGTGGCCTCTATGAGAACGGTATACTAACTCGTATGACCGGTATTCATGATAATAAAAAAAGGATTGATGCACTGCGTGCGCGATTGTATGATCGTGGTCAAAAGCAAACAGAACATACGCCAACTGTTCTGACCGATACACCGAAGCAAGTCGCGACAACCTGGCAGGAGCCACCGACACCAAAACGGTCAGTTATTCATGATACTGAACCCCAAGATATACCTATGATATCTGCTCGTCACAAAAAATATCGTCGTCTCATTCTCAAGTACAGCTTGCTAGCCTTCTTGGCATCGGTCATTGTTTCCAGTCTCTTCTTTTGGTTTGGTAACAATTCCATTTCGGCAGACAATATAAATATTGCCGTTAGCGGTCCGTTTACGGTAGGTGGCGGAGAAGAGCTGGCTATACAGGTTGGTGTCACCAACCAAAATGCGGTGCCGATTGAAGCGGCAACACTGATTATTGATTATCCGGCTGGCGCACGTTCAACCGGTGATCAGCCACAGGACCTCTACACAGAACGGTTGTCACTTGATACCATTGCTGCTGGCCAGACGGTGAATGTGCCGCTCTCCGCAACCATTTACGGCGAAGAGAACGCTGAACAGGAAGTAAAGGTATCACTCGAGTACCGTATTGCCGGATCAAATGCCACTTTTTACAAAGACGCCAGTCCGCTTAGTTTCAAGATCAGCTCTGCACCGGTAAGCATAAAGGTCGAGTCAAATACTAAAATATCTTCCGGACAAGAGCAGGCTATAAAAGTAACGGTCTCCTCGAACAGCCAGACCACCTTGCGTAATATCCTGATTGCCGCGGATTACCCAACTGGTTTTGAGTTTGGTCATGCCGACCAAGAACCATTTGTTGGTTCCAATGAGTGGCAGATCGTGAGTTTGGAACCGGGCGAATCATATACAGTGACGGTGTATGGTACTGTCGGAGGGCAGACCAATGATGAACGAGTTGTGCACTTCAATGTTGGTGTGCCGAGTGACAAAGATCCAACAAACCTGGCGACTGTGTTAGCAACAGCCACTGCCGATTTCGTTATTGAGAACCCATTCCTAGGTTTGGAACTAAGGTTGGACAACGACACTGACGGTGAGGTTGTTGCCGAGCGAGGTCAACCGATTAGTGGTGAGATCATCCTGACCAACACCCTGAATGATACTATCTACGACGCGAAGGTTTCGTTGGTACTGTCCGGTAACGCATTGTCAGATCCGGCTGTTTACGAAACTGATGGTTACTACAAATCATCAACTCATACCATAACGTGGGACCCAAGTACCAATAGTCACTTATCAGAAATATTGCCCGGGGACTCTATTTCGTTGACCTTTCACATAACGCCGGATCAGGCGGTAGTACGCACTCCGACCATTGATCTTGCGGTTAATGCAGAAAGCCGACGTGTATCAGAAAGCCGCGTGCCGGAACAATTGCAGGGCAGTGTAACCGGGACTATTAAAGTAGAAACTAACGCTTCGCTCACGGCTATCGCAAAACATGTCTCTGGACCATTGCCCCCACAGTCTGAACAGTCGTCCGCCTATACCGTTACTATTGTTGCCGAAAACGGCGGTAATAAATTGCAAAATACAGTCATCACCTTCTCGCTGCCACCAAATGTGACTTGGAGCGATACAACGAGTGGTCCTGGCACCTTCTCCTACAACCCGACCAGTCGCCAGGTGACATGGCAAGCGGGAGACATAGAAGCCTTAGGCCGAGCTACGGCAATTGTTGGGGTCTCTATCGAGCCAAGCGTTGGTCAAATCGGTACCACCCCGACATTAGTAGACGCTCAAACATTACGTGGTACTGACGCGTATACGGGCACCACTATCAAGACGACCAGCGCTGCTATCACAACAGAAATGAAGACTGATGATTCAGCACAATCTGGCAACGGGCGGGTGGTTGAGTAGGCATATATGGGAAGAAAAGTGGGCGGTGGCCAAAGGCCACCGCCCACTTTTCTATCCGCCACAGTGTGTTATTGTTATCCCATATGGCAGAAAAAACTGAGTCAAAAATGGATAAGATCGTATCATTGTGTAAGCGCCGCGGCTTTGTCTTTCAAGGGAGTGAGATCTATGGCGGTCTGCGTGGTACATGGGATTTTGGCCCGCTGGGTGTTCTCCTCAACAATAATATCAAGCGTGAGTGGTGGAAGATGTTCGTGCTTGATCGAGAAGATATGTATGGTCTTGATGCCGCAATTTTGATGAATGAGAAAGTTTGGGAAGCAAGTGGGCACACCGGTGCCGGTTTTGCTGATCCTATTGTGGAGTGTGAAAAATGTAACCATCGATTTCGTGCTGATCATCTTGAAAATAAAGAAGTGTGTCCTGATTGTGGAGGGAAACTGGGCGAACAAAAAGATTTCAATCTCATGTTTGCAACCAAGGTGGGCGCTGAAGGGAACGTACAATCATATCTCCGTCCAGAAACTGCACAGGGGATCTTTGTAAACTTCAAAAATGTGGTTGACTCCATGTCACCAAAGCTTCCATTTGGTATCGCCCAAACGGGGAAGGCCTTTCGTAATGAAATCGCCCCGCGGGAGTTTCTTTTCCGTGTGCGCGAGTTTGAACAGATGGAGATCGAATATTTTGTTAAGGAGGGTGAGTGGGAGGTCGAGTTCGAGAAACTGTTGCTCGACATTAGGGCATGGCATGCTCGTCTTGGTCTGTCGGCCGATAACATCCGCGAATACGAAGTACCGGCTAATGACCTGGCTCACTACAGCAAGCGGACGATTGATTTCGAATATAACTATCCGGGGAAAGGATATGATGAACTTGCTGGTTTTGCCTACCGTACTGATCATGACCTAAAGAGCCATCAAGTTGCCAGTGGGGTATCCATGGAGTATATCGAACCGGACGGGTCTCGCTTCATTCCGCATGTTCTCGAGCCATCATTTGGTGTCGGCCGAGCGCTCCTAGCTGTTCTTTCAGAAGCGTACACAGAAGATGAGATGAACGGCGAAGTACGTACCTATCTCAAATTGCCAACATATCTTGCTCCCTATCGCGCCGCCGTTTCGCCACTTTTGAAAAATAAACCGGAGCTGGTAGCAAAGGCTCGTGAGGTTTTTGCGATGCTCAAAAAAGAATTCGGTAACGTTGCCTTCGATGACAACAGCAATGTCGGCAAGCGCTACCGCCGCCAGGACGAGATCGGTACTCCACACTGCGTCACGATCGACTTCGAAACCCTAGGTGAAGAAAATCCAGACCTCAAGGATACTGTTACTGTCCGTGACCGCGATACTGGAGAACAAACTCGTGTCAAAATTGAAGACCTTGTCAATTACATGATGCAAGGGTAATCTTCAATTACTATGTCAGAGAAAAAAGCCAAATATATAACCACCACCTTACCGTATGTGAACGATGAACCACATATTGGTCATGCATTAGAGTTCATTCAGACTGATGCACTCGCACGGTATTGGCGACTCATGGGACATGAGGTTTTTTTCAATACCGGTACCGACGAACACGGACAAAAGATTGCTGAAAAGGCAAAGGAAAAGGGGCAGGATGTGAAGGAGTATGTTGACTATTTCGCAGCACGTTTCCAAAAACTTATTACTGAAACCTTCGGGCTTTCGGTAGATGCCTTTATTCGTACCACTGACGAAAAACACATCAAGGCGGCACAGCATATCTGGCAGCTTTGTGCCAATAACGGCGACATCTACAAGAAGAAATATAAAGGCCTCTACTGTGTTGGGTGTGAAGCGTTCAAACAAGAGAAGGATTTAGTAGATGGAAAGTGCCCTGATCATCAGAAAGAGCCAGTGGAAATTGAAGAGGAGAATTACTTCTTCGCGCTTTCAAAGTACCAAGACTATCTTGAAGAATATCTAAGTAAGCCGGGAGTAGTGGAGCCGGAGTGGCGTCGTCAAGAGGCACTCAATTTTGTGAAGGGTGGGCTTGAAGACTTTTCGATCTCTCGTGAAAAGTCTCGAATGAGTTGGGGTATACCGGTGCCTGATGATGAAGGTCAGGTGATGTATGTATGGTTTGATGCGCTCACCAACTATATCTCCACACTTGACTGGCCGGACGATCAAAACGGCAATTTTAAGAAGTTCTGGGAAGAAGGTGAAACCATGCAAATGGCTGGGAAGGATCAAATTCGTTTTCAGTCGATCATGTGGCAGGCAATGCTCAAGAGTGCAGGTTTGCCAGCGACACAAAAGGTTTTCTATCACGGTTTCATCAACAGTGGTGGGCAGAAGATGAGTAAGAGTTTGGGGAATACCATCAGCCCGTTTGATGTGATCGACCGATATGGCAAGGAAGCAACACGGTACATTCTCCTTCGGCATGTGCATCCGGTTGATGATTCCGATATCACCTGGGAAAAGATGGATGAGTGGTACATTGCAAATCTCGTAAACGGTTTGGGTAATTTAACTGCGCGTATCATGAAGATGGCCGAGACGCATCTCGATGGACCGATTGAGAAACCAATAGTGAATCAGTTTGACCAAGAGTACCTCGATGCACTCGATAGTTTTAATTTCCAGGCCGCTTGTGACCATGTTTGGAAGAAAGTAGGAGAATTGGATGAGAAGATCACCGAGACCGAGCCGTTCAAACTGGTAAAGACTGACAAAGACGCAGCGGTACAGATCATCAAAGAACTAGTTCACGATCTTTACCTGGTTGGTCGTATGCTGTATCCGCTGATGCCGGAGACAAACCGTATCATCAAAGACGCAATCCTCGAGAATAAAAAACCAGATAACCTTTTTGCGCGGTTGCCAGAGTAGTCCTCATGAGAGACCTCATGAGATAGCTCATGAGGTATACTACAGACATGGAAAAGAAAACAATTGCCACGACTCGAGAGCGCAAACTCTCGAAGGTGGCCAGTGGCAGTAGTTACAGTGTGACGCTACCAATTGAGTTCGTCCGTCATCTCGGCTGGAAGGAGCGCCAAAAACTCGATATCACCCTCAAGGGAAAGTCGCTTATTATCACGGATTGGAAAAAGTAATATGCAAAGTATTGAAGATATTTTGGCGCGTAATAACAGAGTGGAGATGGATAAAGCTTGGGAAACAAGCAAGACCAGGCGAGCGATTGTTGCCACTATTACCTACGCTGTGGCGTCGTTCTTTATGTGGCGGATCGGCGTAGCCGATCCGCTCGTGAACGCATTGGTTCCGACCGGTGGTTACGTACTCTCAACCCTTTCACTGCCGGTCTTTAAGCGGTGGTGGATGAAGAAATATGGAAAATAAGAGACCACAGATAGTGTTTGTACATGGTGGAGACTCGTTTGATACAGCCGAAGCGTTTTACGATTTTTTGCGGGCGCGGGAGTTTGACCCATACGCACCAGAGTGGCAATCGTGGCGAAAATGGTTGGAAAGCGAAGTGGCAGACACACACGATTTTATCTACATAAGCATGCCGAACAAACTCAATGCTGATTACACGGCCTGGGCGATTTGGTTTGATAAGGTGGTGCCATACTTGCGTAATGGGGTCACACTCATTGGTTATTCGCTCGGTGGCGGTTTTCTCTTGCGCTATCTTTCAGAAAATACCATACCGGTAACCATCAAACAGCTTCATTTGGTTGCCGGTGTGGTCGACGATAAAGAGTGTCCGGATGTGGGAGGATTTAAGGTTGATCTTGCGACGTGGCGAGGTTTTAAGAACGATATTGCCGCTGTACATTTGTGGTATGCACAGGATGATCCGTATGTACCATATCATCACGGTGAGCGATTGGCGGCGGCATACCCTGCATCCATACTGCATACCTTTACCGATCGTGGCCACTTTTTCCAACCCGAATTTCCAGAGCTTAAAGAAGTGTTGCTGGCGTGATAGGATGACGCTATGAAAGAGTTTCAATACATCGACACACACGCCCATGTGAATATCAATGCGTTTACTGAGGATTGGCAGGCGGTAATGACTAACTGCGCTGAGAAGGGGGTGGGAGTTTTTAATGTAGGAACACAAAAGGATACGAGTAAACGAGCGGTAGAGATAGCCGAGGAGGCCGATAATGGCTTTGCCATTATCGGCCTCCATCCGGTCCACACAGCGCCAAGCTACCATGACGAGCAGGAGCTCGGTGAAAATATGAAAACGTTTACCAGTCACGGTGAGCAGTTTGATGCAGCGTACTACCGGGAGTTGGCCAAAAGTCCAAAGGTGATAGCGATAGGAGAGTGTGGCTACGATTATTACCGTTTAGAGCAGGATACCAAAGATCTGCAAGAAGCCGCCTTTATTGCGCAAATTGAGTTGGCTAATGAGCTTGGTTTGCCGCTTATGATTCACACTCGTGATGCGAAGGGTAACGAGGCGAGCGCCAAGACTGAGGCTGGGGTGGGTAATGTGTACGACGATACCTACGCGACCCTAAAGCAGTACGTGAAGGTACCGTTCAATATTCACTTTTATGCCGGTACGTGGGAGCAGGCCAAGCGATTTTTTGATATTGGGGGCACTATTTCGTTCACTGGTGTGATCACCTTTGCGAAAGATTATGAGGAGGTGGTGAAGAACGCGCCGCTTGATTGTATTCATGCCGAAACTGATAGCCCGTATGTCGCGCCGGTGCCACACCGCGGAGTGCGTTGCGAGCCATGGATGGTGAAAGAGGTGTATAAGAAAATCGCAGAAATAAAAAATATGGATGAGGAAGTAGTACGGGTGCAGCTACTTGAAAATGCCAGTCGACAATACCTTGGTCGCCATTAAGACCAAAAGATAAGGTAGAGGGCGATGGGGGTGACCCAGGTAAACCAATCGGTAAAGCTCTTTGTCCTTGACTGATGATAGCGGCGAGGATGAGAATAGAATTCCTGGAAGAAAAGCACAACCGCCACAACTGCTAGCATAAGGTAAAGTGCAGTTTCAGTGCCAAAAATACGCTTTGATATTTCAGTAGCGGCAATGATTACCAGTATCGAACCAAAGACGTGCCAAATTCCTCGGTAGAGATTGAGCTTGTATCCAATTTTGTGTGGGCCAAATTTTTCAAAGGCCCGTTCCATATTTGCTTGGTAGGCGCGTAATCCACGCACAAACTGCCCCTCGATTTCGGTCTTGAAAGGGTAAAGATGGTCGGGAATGTATTCAAGCCAGTACCAGAATTTCTTTAGCTTCTTCATAATTAACGCTAATCAAAAATACTGAGCAAGTAGTCATCGATTTGTCGTTGGTCCCAATCGTAGAAGTTGGCGTCAGCGCGATGAAGGGCACGAGACAGGTCACGGCCAACAAAACGCCAGTGCCACGGTTCGTAAACGTAATATTCGTTATCCTCAGGATATGAAAGGACAAAGCCATAACGATAGGCGTGCCTCAAAAGCCATTGGTAGGCTTCAGTATCACCAAAGGCATCATACGGGCCACCAGTGGCCGGGTCACTCAGGTCGATCGCTGTACCGAGTTGGTGCTCCGAGTACCCTTGATCAGCCGAGAAAGTGTTGGCACCGGTACCATACGTTTGTAGGTACGTACCTTTGAGCTGAGCTTGTGTATCAAAAGAACGATAAGCCGACACGACCTTAAGATCGACCCCGTCCTCGGCTGCTGCATCTAGCATATCCTCTAAGAAGGAGAGAGCACTACTGTGGAATTCTTGTGGTGCATGACCGGCAAGAATGTATTCTTCCGGAATATCACTTAATTTTGAAGGTATGTAATTTTCATTCAAGAAGTACACCTTTGAATACTTTTGCAGTAGTTCTTTGTCTGTTTTGGATAATTTATCGAGATCATACACTGTATTGATGATGTCGCGATATTCAGCTTCAAAGTCATCATTTTTTTGCTTCTCGCGCTCGTAGTCAGCGGTCATATCCTCAAGGTCGATGGTAAGCATAGATATCTGGTCGGTCAATTCGGCAATGCTACTACTGGCAAGATCAAGATTTGCTGCTGAGGAATCATTTTGCAACGTCAGTTGGTCACGTTCGGCACGAGTAGCATGGAGGGTGTAGGTACTCCAGAGAGAGAGAGCACCAAAACCAATTGCAAAGGTAGAAATGATACCAATAATGAGTTTTGTTTGTCGATTTTGGAGGTGTGACATGTCTCGCATTGTACCACGCTTTTGCAACCGTGATGGTAGGTTGTCATTATCGCATAATCGTGTTATTTTAGGCGACGTTAATAAATAAAGACAATTCATTCATGAGTAATGAACCAATGCCGGTCGCTGAAGCGGCGGCTGACCAGAAAGATCAGGTCAGCTACGAGCTCGCTTTCCACGTACTTCCAACAGTGACCGAAGGGGAAGTAGTAGACGTCTTTAACAGCATCAAAGCGGTTGTTGCCACTCACGGCGGTGAGGTTTCTGTTGAGGAAGCACCACAGCGTTTCGAACTGGCTTATCCGGTGGTAAAACATACTGAAGGAAAGAACCGTTCATACAAGAGCGCCTACTTTGGTTGGGTACGTTTTAGTGCACTGCCAAGCAACGCACCAGCCATCTTGGCTGAGATCGAGGCTCGTGCTGACATCTTGCGCGCACTTTTGATCAAGCTTACCCGTGGTGAAGAGGAACACCCATTCTTCTTCCACGAGGCTTTGGTTGCAAAGCGTGTGGTTACTGTTGATGTGACCGAAGGCGAAGAGGTGACAGACGAAGAGTCTGATGAAGCAGCGGAAGTTGCTGAAGACACCGAGGCTGACGCAGCTGAGGAGGTAAACGAAGACGAAGATACGACAAAAGAGGTATAATAAGGGCACTAGTAACTTTTTTGCAGTATGTATCTCAATAAAGCAATGATTTATGGCAACCTGACCCGTGATCCGGAGATGCGTGCCATGCCAAACGGCAACCAGGTGTGTTCATTTGGTGTTGCCACCAACCGTTCTTACACAGATAAGGATGGCAATAAGCAGGAGCAAACCGAATACCACAATGTGGTAGCCTTCGGGAAGCTGGCCGAGGTGACGGGAAAATGGCTTAAGAAAGGCCGCCCTGTCTTTATTGAAGGTCGTTTGCAGACCCGTAGTTGGGACAAGGATGGTGCCAAGCAATACCGCACCGAGATCATTGCTGACAGCTTCCAATTCGGTGCCGATGGTGGTGCTCGCGACGGTAACTTCAATACCGAAGCACCAGCCGGCCCAGCTAACGACGCGCCGAAGGCACCGGAGTATCCGGAGGAAGAGATTAACCCTGAGGACATCCCTTTTTAGACCAAAGATATACTCCATCTACGGCGTTGCCGTTCGGTAAATTGATACTCACTGGACTGTTGTCCCATTCGTACCAATTTCCTCCGGCGCCTTGTATCTGGAGCATCCTTAGGTCTAAAAAAGATATGATGCTGAATTGAAATTAAAATTCGAAGTTAAATTATGGAAAACGAAACAAAAGTAGTACCTGCTACACACATCGACTACAAAGACATCACCAAGCTCGCGCATCACGTCAATCCACACTCACGTATGCACGGTCGCAAGCGCACCGGTTTCACCGCTGCTGCACAGCGCCAGTTTGCTGGTGCGATCAAGCGCGCTCGATTTATGGCTCTATTGCCGTACATCAAGCACTAGAAAACGATATTTTATATCGAACACAAAAAGGTCCTGTACGGACCTTTTTGTGTTTATTGCCAGAATGGGCAAATTATACTACTCTGAAACCAGAGGAGGAGTTACTATGGACTTGACCGTGTTCATCCCGACAATGGTCGGGCAATGGGGTTGTCGGTCTATGTGTACCGGACAACCCACAGCCTTTTGTTTGCTTTCCTTACCTACTCACTGGCGGGTTCGATGCTGCTCGTCATCTTGGCAGTATTGTTCAACTGGTGGGTGCCGGCGTGGAGGTGCCGGTATCGTAAGTGGGCAGAACATCGCAAAACCAAAACGCCGCGGTAGGGAGGATACCCCGCCGCGGCGTTTTACTGTGGTGATGATGCGTTACGCTTTCTCTACGCGCTCGGAGTAGGTGCCGGCGTCAGTGTTGATAGAGATAATATCTCCCTGATTGATGAATTGGGGGACTTGGAGCACAGCACCGGTTTCCACCTTCACTTCTTTGGTGGCACCGGAGCTGGTATTACCTTTGACCGCCTCAGAAGCCTCTGTGACCTTAAGTTCAACCTTGATCGGTACTTTGACTCCAATGACCTCGTCGTTGAAAAGCATAGCCTCAAGCTCACTTTTTTCTTTGATCCATTTGCCCTGGTCACCGATCAGGTCGGCTGAAAGGGCAAAACGTTCACCTGGTTGTCCTTTCGTATGGAAGGTGTATTCACCTTTACCTTCATTCTTAAACACAAAGACGATGTCTTTGCGCTCCAGTTCGGCCTCGTCTGCCGTTTCGTTCACATGGAAAGTGTTCTCAACTACACGCCCGGAGATCAGGCTCTTAAGTTTGGTAACATTGACCGGCTTACGCTGTTGTTTGCGAAAGACGTGGTGAGAAAGTACCAAAAAAGGTTCATCATCAAAAATAATGACCTTTTTGGTAAGTATTTCGTTGTATGAGAGGACAGCCATTGAGTGAAATAAGGAGCAAAGCGACTATATTGCACTTAGTTCCGAATCTTTGGCTTTTCCCCGCCAAAAATCGCTGGAACAAAATTGCATATTGCTCGGTGTAATTACTAATTAACGCCGACAGTTATATCAGAATTACAGCACAAAAGCAAAGCAACTTTCACCACCGAATTTTGGTACTATTATAAGACAATGTTAGGTTTTTCTTCCACTGACAGCGCCGATGGGCTTTCGGACGAGGATATCTTGTTGCGATCGCAGTCGCACCCGTGGTTGTTTGCCGTGTTGCTCGATCGCTACCAGGCGGCCTTTATGCGTAAGGCCATGAGCATTTTGCACCGGCCGCCCGATGCGGAGGAGGTGGTGCAGGATACCTTTACCAAGATATATCTCAATGCGGG
>QKBW01000024.1 GCA_003245875.1 Candidatus Kaiserbacteria bacterium | reverse complement strand
GTCAGGCGTATACGGACGCAGGGGTTTTGGGCCGGGCGCAAAAAACAGACAAGGGGAAGGGGGCTAAAGTACGAGGGAAAAAAATGACGGTGAATTATTACAACCCGCGCGATTTTGCTACCAACAAACATAAGAAGGTTGATGACAGACCGTATGGTGGCGGCCCGGGGATGGTGATGATGGCGGAGCCGGTGCTTAAAGCATGGGAGAAAGCTGTTGGGAGAAAGAAAGATCAGAAAAAAGTGAAGACACTCATTATGTCACCACGCGGAAAAATGTTTACCAACCAGCTTGCTAAAGAGTACGCAAAAAAATACGATCACATGGTTTTGATTTCCGGACGGTATGAAGGTATTGATTCTCGTGTCAAAAAAATATTGAAAGCCGAAGAGGTGAGTGTCGGTGAGTATGTTCTTACCGGTGGTGAATTGCCCGCGCTGGCTATCATTGATGCTGCCTCCCGCCAAGTGCCCGGCGTGCTCGGCACTTTTGAGTCTCTTGAAGATGAAAGAGTTTCCAGTGGTGAGATGTACACTCGCCCGGAGGTTTTAGAATATAAAAAGAAAAAACACGCCGTGCCAAAGGTCTTTCTTTCTGGAGATCATAAAGAAATAGAAAAACGACGAGGGGAATAAAAAGCTACTGGGTGGTTACGGCATACCCTGGATTTCCAGACTAAGCCCTTGTAATATTTTTATTGTGAGGTATACTACCGGCACTAACCAATTCTTAGGTGGGGAATGAGTCACGGAACGGGTCTTGGTAGGGCCGAATGTTGGGAGACATTCGAACAATCACAACAGTGATGTTTTTATCAACCGTGCACAAGTAGAGCAAAAGAAGCGGCGCATTTTTGCGCTTGTTTTTCGTGCTGCTGTGTCAAATATAGTTTAAAAATACGCATGAGTACACAAAATGTATTCGGTGATGCGCTCCGCAGTGGCAAGACTGTTGGGCAGTTGCCAAAAAAGACTTTCGCGCATGTGCCAGCACCACGCGTGGAGTTGCCAAACCTTATTGAGCCACAGCTTGAGAGCTTTACGTGGTTCGTAGGCGAAGGCATCAAGGAGGTGTTGAAGGAGTTTTCTCCAATTACGGACTACTCAGAGAAGAAGTTTGAGTTGAAATTCACCAAGTATGACTTTGGTGCGCCGAAGTGCACACCGGAGTATGCGAAGGAGAACAAACTCACTTATGACGCCCCGTTGCGCGCAACGGTGGTGTTGCTCAATAAAACCTTTGAAGGTGAGAAGAGCCAGGAAATCTTTTTGTCTGATATCCCGGTCATGACCGAGCATGGCACCTTTATCATTAATGGTGTTGAACGCGTTATTGTGCCACAGTTGGCACGCAGCTATGGTATTTTCTATACAGCTAGTGAATTAAAAGGGCGCACGTACTTTGGTGCCAAGATCATTCCGGCACGTGGTGCATGGGTAGAGATCGAGAGCGAACACGATGGTGTCATCTATGTGAAGATCGATCGTAAGAAGAAGTTCCCAATTAGCTCACTCTTGCGTGTGTTTGGACTCACGACCGACAAAGAGATCGCTGCATTCATGAAGGGTGTCGAGCGTGGTGAAGAGTATATGAAGGCGACCATCGCTAAGGACCCAGCTAAAACCACCGAGGACGCTTATGTTGAAATATACAAACGCTTGCGTGATGGTGACTTGGCCACTGTTGAGAATGCACGTGAATTTGTTGATTCTATTTTCTCCCCACTTCGTTATGACCTATCCGAAATTGGTCGTCATCACTTCAATGAGCGCAACGGACTCCCAACCGATGCAAAAGCCACTGCACAACGAACAGTCACACTTGATGATTTGAAGATCGTTTTGCAGGGTATCATTGAGAAGAACCATACTCCAGGTGCACTGCCGGACGATATTGACCACCTCGGCTTTCGTCGCGTGCGTTTCTTTGGTGAAATGTTGCAGCAGCGTGTACGTGTTGGTATGACTCGCATGAAGCGTAATATTCAGGATCGTATGAGTACGATCGAGGCAGAGACCAGTTTGCCGGTACAGATCCTTAATCCACGTCCACTACAGGCTGCCATCAAGGAATTCTTCACCACCAACCAACTCTCACAGTTTGCTTCTCAGCAAAACATTCTTGGTGAACTTGAACACTTGCGTACTATGTCCGCTTTAGGCCCTGGTGGTCTTACTCGTGAGCGCGCCGGTTTCGAGGTGCGTGACGTGCACACGAGCCACTACGGCCGCGTATGTCCTATCCACACACCAGAAGGTCCAAACATTGGTTTGATCCTTCGTCTGTCCATGTACGCTAAGGTCAACCGCTTTGGTATCATCGAGACCCCATACGCTAAGGTGGTAAAGGGTGTTGTGACCGACGAAATTGTGTACCTCAACGCTCACGAAGAAGAGCATCACACCATTGCACACGCTGGTGTGGAGGTTGATGAGAAGGGCAAGATCAAGCCTGAGTTGCTTGAAGCTCGTCAAGGCGGGGAGCCAAAGGTTGTGAACCGCAAGGATGTGGACTTCATTGACGTTGCACCAAACCAGCCATTCTCTATTGCGACGAGCATGATTCCATTTCTCAACCATGACGATGCCAACCGTACACTGATGGGAAGTAACATGCAGAAGCAGGCAACACCATGTGTGCTGCCCGAGGCCCCATTGGTCGCTACCGGTATTGAAGGCATGGCTGCTCTCGACACAGGTCGTGTATTGGTCGCACGCGAGGCTGGTGAAGTGATTGAATGTGATGCTCGCCATATCGTCATCAAAAACAAAGACGGCAAGAAAGATGAGTATCAGCTTGCGACACTTGAGCGTACCAACGATTTCTCTGCGTTCTATCATCGTCCAGCGGTAACTGTAGGCGACAAGGTAAAGCGCGGTGCACTGTTGGCTGACACCACTTCAACCGACAACGCTCAGATGGCGGTAGGTCAAAATGCACTCGTAGCTTTCATGAGCTGGAGCGGTGCCAACTATGAAGACGCGATCATTATTTCTGAGCGTCTCGTAAAGGATTCAAAATTCACCTCCATTCATATTGAAGAATTTGAAGTGTCAGTGCGTGACACAAAGCTGGGTCCTGAAGTAACAACCCCGGACATTCCAAACGTTTCGGAATTAAAACTCCGCAACCTCGACGAGTTCGGTATCATCCGTGTCGGTGCTGAAGTACGTACTGGTGATATCTTGGTTGGTAAGGTAACGCCAAAGGGGGAAACACAGTTAACCCCGGAAGAGCGACTTTTGCGTTCGATCTTTGGTGAGAAGGCCAAGGATGTAAAGGACACCAGTTTGCGTTTGGAAGCAGGTAAGCGCGGCCGTGTGGTTGGCGTGAAGGTTTTCTCACGTGAGCAGGGCGATCAACTCGAAAGTGGTGTGATCAAGCGTATCCACATCACCATTGCACAGTTACGTAACGTGTCAGTCGGTGATAAGTTGGCCGGTCGTCACGGTAACAAGGGTGTGATCTCTCGTATCTTGCCCGAAGAGGATATGCCGTACATGGCAGATGGTCGTCCGATCGACATCTTGCTGACCCCATTGGGTGTGCCAAGTCGTATGAACCTGGGACAAATTCTTGAGCTGCATCTTGGTATGGCTGCCAATAGTCTTGGCTACCAAGCCATTGTGCCACCGTTTGCCGGTGCAAACGTTGAGGACGTGAAGCAGGAGCTTGTAGCTGCCGGTTTGCCGTCAGATGGTAAAGTGCAGCTGCGTGATGGTCGTACCGGTGAAGAGTTTGCGAAGAAGACAGCGGTTGGCTACATGTATATCTTGAAGCTTCACCACATGGTGGAAGACAAGATCCACATGCGTTCTATCGGCCCGTACAGCCTCATTACACAGCAGCCACTTGGTGGTAAGGCACAGATCGGTGGTCAGCGCTTTGGAGAAATGGAAGTGTGGGCACTCCTCGGTTATGGTGCCGCTTACACCTTGCGTGAAATGCTTACCATTAAGTCTGACGATATTGTTGGTCGATCGGCAGCATTCGATGCCATTGTGCGCGGTGAGCGTATCAGCCATCCGCACACACCGGCAGCCTTTAATGTGTTGGTCAATCAATTGCGTGGTCTTTCACTCGATGTTGATCTGACCCGTGAGGAACAAGAGCGTTATTAATCGAAAAGCCAATACAAAGTATGGAAACATCATTCAAAAAAGAAACAGCACCACGTCGCCCGCGTAAGCCGGCAGATTTGGCCGAGGTTGGCTTGAAGCTGGCTTCACCGGATCGTATTTTGGACTGGTCACATGGTGAGGTTACCAAGCCAGAAACCATCAACTACCGAACCCAGCGTCCGGAAAAACACGGTCTTTTCGATGAGCGCATCTTTGGTCCGGTGGAAGACTTCGAGTGTGCCTGTAAGAAGTATCGCGGTATCCGTTACAAAGGTATTGTGTGTGAGAAATGTGGCGTTGAGGTAACGCGTTCAATCGTTCGTCGTGAACGTATGGGACATATCGACCTTTGTGTACCGGTTTCTCACATTTGGTTCTTGCGTGGTATTCCAAGTCGCATTGCACTGATCCTGGGTATTACTGCAGCTTCTATTGAAAAGGTGATCTACTTCGCCGGTTACATTGTGACCAAGGTCTCTGAAAGCGAGCGAGCACGTTTGCTATCGGAACTATCAAATGAGTACAAGGCTCGCTTGAAGGATTTGCAGAACGATGACGCCAAGGAGGCACTTAAGGCACGCATGGAGGAAACCAAGCGTGACATCGAGTCCATT
>QKBW01000001.1 GCA_003245875.1 Candidatus Kaiserbacteria bacterium | reverse complement strand
AAGTCAGCGGATTTACAGTCCGCCGCGATTGACCACTCCGCCACCGACGCGAATATTATGTAATTATGACAACAATGAATTGCCGTTAGTTTTCCTTATCTTAAAAACAGTGGTCAATACATTGTCATTGCCTCATACATATCGGCAATTCTGTCGCAAGCGACAGACCAGAGGAAATGTGAAGCAGTGCACATTTCCTCCACTCCGCCACCGACGAACATGTAACTGTGCGCTATAAAGTAGCATATCCAGCGCAGGGACGCAAAGGTGCTCTATGGGCATGGTATGATAAGGCGAATATGAGAGTGATCGCGTTTGTTTTTTCAAGCAGTTTGCTGTTTTTGCCGAGCCTGGTAGATGCTGCAGTGATCCCAACACAGTTGGTACCGGTAGCGTGTAATGATCCGTCCACGTGCGGAACGTGTGAGTTTGTTTCTCTCATCAATAATATTATTGATTTTGTTCTGTGGTTCGCCACCTTGGCTGCTACGGCAATGATCATGTACGGCGGATTCCGACTACTCACATCCGGTGGTGATTCAAGTGCCAAAACTACTGCCCGCAATATAATTACCAACGTGATCATCGGGTATGCAATTGTGCTTTCGGCTTTCCTTATTATCAATACCTTGCTGGCAGCATTGGCAAGTGGCGGTTCGAACAGCTCGTTACTGCATTGGAATACTATTGAATGCTTGTATCCCAAGACGCCAACTGAAACCGCTATACCGGATTTTGTTGATGCTGATGTCTCTACAAATTTAGGGTACTCTCTTGGTGTCATCGGTGGTGCTAGTAGTGATCAATATTTTGCAAACAGCACCGTTGTTTGTAGCCAAACATTTTTAGAGCAATATTTTGGTTCTGCAGCGGCTCAAGCTGCGTGTATCGCCAGCCGTGAAAGTTCTTGCGGAGCAACACTCTTTAGCGGATCGGATCGTGACGCAAATGGACAGGCATTTTCAATTGGTGCGTTTCAAATCAATTTAACGGTGCACCATGTGATTGGCTGTACACAATTCGGTGCCGCATCTAATGATCTGCCTTGCTCGCAAGCGTATAGTGGAAGTAACTATAGTGCCCGTATTATTAACACGACGTTGTATAATGCTTGTGTCGATGCATTGCTTGACCCGCGTTGTTCTGCAGTCAATGCTGTGCGAATTAAAAATGAAGCCGGAGGTTGGAGGCCTTGGTCAACGCATACAGCATGTGGCGTATAATATTTCTATGAAAAAACATTTGTTTATCATCATACTGGCGGCTTTGGTAGCAACAATGTTGTGGTGGATACTTCGTCCCAGTGCGAATATATCTGCTCCTGATGCTAACAATGGATATACTCTTCCGACTTCAACAACTGCACAGACCCCATCAGATAATGTTACGGTAAATTATACAAAATTATCCGAGGGTGTGTATGCTGTTTCTCTAAATTACGATAAACCGGATCAGCGCTTTTCTATCACCTACTACACGCAGATGGATTCCTACACCGTAGCCCTTTTGGCAGAGCCATTGGGTGAAGTTCGTACTGAAGCAGAACAATACTTATTACAAAAAACCGGTCTTTCCGAAATAAAACTTTGCCAGGAAGTTGGATATGTGGGAACAGTTGACTCTGTAAATGCACAATATGCAGGTCGGAACTTGGGTTTTAGTTTTTGTGAGGGCGCCATACCGCTTGAATAGTATATGAAACGTTTTTTTATTCTTGGTACCTTGTTTACACTAACACTTGCCGCTCCTGCTGCAGCTGGCCTTGTGACCTGTAGCGGCACCGAGTGTAATTTCTGTGATCTTGCTGCCATGGTTAACAACATTATCAACTGGCTCTTTGGCTTTTTGGTGTTGGCGGCAGTGTTGCTGTTTGTGGAAGCCGGCTTTCGGTTGGTGACGTCTGGCGGCAATGAGGATGCGCTGAAGTATGCCAAGAATCGCCTCACTTACGTGGTGATCGGTTTTCTCATTATGCTTGTTTCGTGGACGGTGGTGGATACCGTTCTCCAAGGATTAACTGGGCAAGGAATGAGTGTCTGGGGCAGCTTTGACGTGGAGAGTTGTGGTGGGCAAGTTGAGCCACAGCCTACATTGCCACCAGAGTTTGTAAATCCTGATATGGCCACCATGATAGTTGCCGACGGCGGAGGGGACACTGGCTATGTAGCAGCCGGAACAACCGGTGTAAACTGCGGTGTAACCCCAAGTTCTTTAGTAACAATTCCAGGCACTTCTTTTGTTGCAACCGCTGGTACAGTACAAAATTTCGTCGCGATGCGTGATGCTGCAGCACGGGACGGCATTACACTTACCGTAAATAGTGCGTACCGCTCAGAACAACAGCAGGTTGATGCTTGGAATAATCATAATTGTAACAGCGCTGATTGTAGTGGATATGTGGCACGTCCTTGTAGTTTGGGCGGACATGGTTCTAATCATAATTCCGGTATTGCGCTTGATCTTAATACTCCATCTGGTTCAGCTGCGTATAACTGGATGAAAGCACATGGCGGGCAGTATGGTTTCTTTAACAATCTACCGAGTGACCCTTGGCACTGGTCTCCGAGCGGTAACTAATCTCTTACGAAAATGAAAAGCCGCCGTACGGTGGCTTTTCGGTTGCAGGCAAGAAGAGTGGCTTTCAGAACTCTACAAAGAGAGGGAATATCTCAAGAGTAGTATTCAGATTTTAAAAGAGTTTGTTACGCAAAAACAAAGGAGCCGCCCAACCGACTCTTTCAAAGAGTGGTGGACGGCTTATTGGGAGCCGAGAATTGTTTACGAGTAGCCCGTGCGACCGGTCTGTTCTTCCTGGAAGTCGAGGTAGGCCTGCTCGGTGTCCTCGTCGATTTGGTCAAGCAGGGCTTCGATTTCCTCTTCGGAATCGAAATACGCGTCGTCGCCGGCGGACATCCGCCACGAACCGTCGGCGTGGAGGTACTCCATGCCTTCGTTGTAGTGGCAGAAGTATTTGCCCTCGTACCGGCCGCGGTTCATTTGTTGGATCTTCGGGAACGTGTCTTCCATTGTCGGTACTCCTCGTTGTGGTCTCGTAGACCGTTCAATCTTTTGCTATGATAGCATAATACAAGTTAATTGTCAATATCAAGAGTTCTGAAATCAAACTTGGGTAGAAGAAAATACCCAGCATACACTGGATATTTTCTGAAGGTGGGTCCACGTGGACTCGGTCACGAATTACTAATGATTATTCGTCGTTGCCTCTTTAAATCATAAGTATTCTCGACCCCGGCTCGCCGGCCCAGAGGGTCCCCGGCTGCGCCTTTCGAGTCCACGTGGTCCTCACTCGTACAAACGAAAAAAGTCCTGACGGACTTTTTTCGGTACTCGCGGGTCCACGTGGACTCGAACCACGGCCACTGGTTTTGGAGACCAGTATTCTACCACTAAACTATAGACCCAATTGCGCTACATAGTAGCGGACAACAAAGTGAAAAGCAAATGAACGGGCAGCAAAACTAATGTGCATACGCACATTAGTTTTGCTGCCAATCACGCACTAATCCAATCACCCTCTCCGTATCTTTCGGGTCAACCCATACAATATCTGGATCTCTTTTAAGCCAGGTCATCTGCCGTTTGGCATACTGCCAATTTTTCTCTACGAATTTTTGCAGGTATTCTTCTGTTGTTATCTTTTGTTCATAGAGTTCAATACCAAGTAAGTATTCAAAACCTATTTCTGCCAGTCTATCTTTGCCAAGGCCAGAATCAAGTAGTCGTGCAATTTCGTCCATGAGTCCCGCCTGTAGCCATTCTTCTACTCGCTCTTGAAAGCGTATGCGCAACTGCTCTTTGTCCGCTGCAATACCAAGTGTGAGGACATCGTAAGGTTCTGTGGGAGAGACAGGGGGGACTGCACCGAGCGCTTGTACTATCTCTAGGGCGCGTACCAATCTGCGCTTGTTATGTGGGTCGATGGTTGTGGCTCGGGCTGGATCTTTTTCTTTCAATAAATCAAAGAGCTCAGTGGTAGGTCGAGCCTCAAGCTCTGCGCGCAACAGTGGGTCGGCGGGGACATCGGGACTCGTGGTCGTCCCCAGTAAGGTATCAACATAGAAAAAGGTGCCGCCGGCAATAATGGGAAGGTGCTTGCGGGCAGTGATTTCATTGATCGCAGCAGAAGCGTCTCGCTTGAAATCAGCCGCTGAGTATACAGTCGTTGCTTCAACGACACCCAACAAATGATGCGGAACACCGGCCATTTCCGCTTTGGTAACTTTGCCGGACCCAATGTCCAGCCCACGGTACACTTGTCGGGAGTCGGCAGAGATTATTTCACCATTGACCTTTTTGGCGATTTCTATACTAAGACCAGTTTTGCCGGAGGCGGTAGGACCAACAATAACCAGTATTTTTGGCTTGGTACCAATCATGATGTCTGCATGGTATCATACCGACGTTAAAAACCTAGTAGATATAGTTATGGAAGAACTTACATACGAACCGGTGTTTTCACCACTTAGTGTACGTGACACGGTGCCTGAAGATTTATCATTTTCTGTCTTCAAAGATGGTGATATTTCAGAAATGAGTTTTAAGGATTTGCGGGGTAAATGGGTGGTGCTCTTTTTCTACCCAGCTGACTTCACTTTTGTGTGCCCAACCGAACTTGGTGAAATGGCTGACCTGTATGAGCAATTCAAAGCCGAGGGGGCAGAACTCCTCTCAGTTTCAACTGATACAGCGTTTGTGCACAAGGCATGGTTTGATGCTTCTGAGACCATTGCCAAGATTCAGTATCCAATGGCAGCTGATCCTAACCACGAGCTTTCTGACTTATTCGGTGTTTTGCTCGATGATGAAGGGTTGGCACTGCGTGGGACATTTATCATTTCTCCAGAAGGTGTGATCAAGACTGTGGAGATACACGATGATGCGATCGGCCGCTCAGGTGCAGAGTCGCTGCGTAAGCTCAAAGCTGCAAAGTTTGTTGCAGAACACCCGGGGAATGTGTGCCCTGCCAGTTGGCAAGAAGGAAGTGATACCCTAAAACCAGGAGTTGATTTGGTGGGGAAGATATAGACCTATTGTTGAGAGTTTGGGGAAACGTTACGTTAGACGGCCGG
>QKBW01000007.1 GCA_003245875.1 Candidatus Kaiserbacteria bacterium | reverse complement strand
GCTACGCAATAGTATCTTTACCCAAGTACGGCACCAAAACATCAGGGATCTTGATGGAGCCGTCTGCTTGCTGAAAGTTCTCAATGAGAGAAACCAAAATACGTGGTGTTGGAATAGCCGTACAGTTAAGTGAGTGGGCGAAGCGCATCTTCCCCTCACTGTCCTTGTAGCGAATATTAAAGCGGCGGGTTTGGAAATCATGGAAGTAAGAAGCTGAGCTAATTTCACGGTACTTCTCTTCCTTTGGTACCCAGAGCTCGATGTCGTACTTCTTCACCTGCCCCTGGCCAATATCAGCACCGCAGTTCAATACAGTACGATATGGAATTCCAAGCGATTCAATAAACTCTTCGGTATTACGATTGAGCCACTCGTGCCATTTTACACTTTCCTCATGACTTGCCTCACACAAGATCACCTGTTCAAGCTTAAAGAATTCATGCACACGAATCAATCCCTTTACATCTTTGCTGTAGCTGCCGGCCTCGCGACGAAAACATGGTGAAAAACCAAGAAACTTGATCGGAAATTGTTTTTGGTCCAAAACCTCGTCACTGTAGTATGCCATGACCGGAATCTCGGCCGTACCAATTAGATAATCGTCATCCTGCGTGCGATAGACATCTTCAGCATCATTTGGTAGATGGCCGGTACCATAGAGGTTACTCTTGCGAACAATTGCTGGCGGAAGGACCGGGGAAAATCCTTTCTTAAGGAAAAATGCTTGCGCGTAGTTCCAAATCGCCCATGAAAGCAAAGCGCCGTCATTAAGCAAATAGTAGCCACGAAAGCCATGGACTTTGGCACCGCGTTCAAAGTCGACCATGTTGTGTTTGGTCATGAGTTCAACATGATCCTTCGGCTCGAAATCAAATTTTGTCTTTTCGCCCGACGTGCTGTACTCAACATTATCTTCGTCAGACTCACCGTCGGGCACGGTCATGTCTGGCACCTGCGGTACTTGGAGCATCAAACTCTGCCACTCTTCCATCACTGGCTTCAGTTTCTCTTCGATCGCTTGAGCATCGGCTTTTACCTTTTGCATGCTCTCAATAAGCGTTGCGCGTTTGGCTTCGTCGGCACTCGCAATATCACCCGAGACTTGATTCTGCTCGGCCTTCTTTTCTTCGAGCTGCCCTAAAAGCGTGCGACGCTCATCATCAAGTGTCACCAACCGATCCAGATCGATCTTGATCTTCTTCTTGACCGCAGCTTGTTTAACAATATCTAAATTCTCCCGAATAAATTTGATGTCTAACATATGAGGCTATAGTAAAACGAAATAGCAAAAAAGTGAAATTAGAATCACGATAAAAATAAAAATTATTTGACAAGCAAATCAAGAAGTGGTTCTATAAACTAGGATGAATTGATGACTGGGGAGCAAGTCATGAGCTACAAAATACCTGAGTGGCAGCTCCCCATGGAGTTGCAACATTACGCAAAAGGAACAGCCGACTTTCCAAAAGGACGGTTGTTCACTCAAGATCAGATCAAGTCGGCGACAAAATACCGACAAACGTTCTTTCGACGCCTACAAGCATATAAACCCGGTCTTCAATATCAATGGCCAGACTACCAGACTCTGATGTGGCAAGAAATACTTACCTACGCAAATAGAGTCTTGCGAAAATCTGTCATGGATAACTGGGAAAAACTGGCTGGCCACAATTCACGGCTCAGGTCAATTTTCGACACTGAGCTTAAAAGGCGGCTAAGAAACGCCGGGCCAATGTCACTAGCTCGTCGAGAAAGAATCATCAAGGAAACAAGGAACGACTCTTTCCATTTGGCCATCCAAGACCCACGAACACTTGGTCTGCTTGAGGAAGCAATCGTTGGGAAATCCTTTTATGGTATTCCATCGAGACCCCAATACATCAATCACTAAATTGCCCCGACAATGAACGGGGCAATATTTTTATAGACCAAATGCTATAATCTAAAAATGTCCTTTCCTGTTCGCGAGCTTGCGGCTGCGGAATTCCCTCCGCTGTTGCGGGAAATTCCGCAGCCGCCGAAGACCCTGCGTCTTCGTGGCAACCTCCCCGACCCAACGCTTCCCCTTCTCGCCGTCGTCGGCTCCCGTCGATACACTACTTATGGCGCACAGGCTGTCTCCCACTTCATTGGTGGTTTGCGTGGCTATAACATTGGCATCGTTTCCGGTATGGCGATCGGCATTGATGGTCTGGCACATGAAGCCGCTCTTGCCGCCAACCTTTACACGCTTGCCATCCCCGGTAGCGGTCTTTCTGATAAGGTCCTCTATCCCGCTCGCAACCGTGGCTTGGCGCGAAAGATACTCGAGGCTGGCGGAGGCCTGATGAGTGAATTGCCAGACGATCAAATTGCTGCCAGCTGGACTTTCCCACAACGTAATCGCTTAGTCTGCGGTATCGCACCAGCCACGCTTCTTATTGAGGCTGCCGAGCAAAGCGGCACCCTTATCACCGCCCGCTTAGCGGCCGATTATAATCGTGAGCTTCTTGTTGTTCCCGGCAATATATTTTCCAACAACAGTCGCGGAGTACATCAGTTTCTGAAACTCGGTGCTACACCGGTGACCGAACCTGGCGATATCATCGATCTACTTTCACTCACCAAAAATATATCAGCCGAGCACACCGCCACCTCATCACCCGACCCACTCGTGACCTACCTTCAAGAACCCCACCAGCTCGATGAGATTATCACCCACAGTGGTGAGTCGGCACCTGCCATTATGGCCCGCCTTATGGAACTAGAGCTTTCCGGTATCATCGAAGAACGAGAGGGTCTCTATCGCACTATTATTTGACAGACTGTCATTGAGGTAGTATTTGTGTAGCACACTATGAGTAACAAAAAGACCCTGGTCATCGTTGAGTCACCGGCCAAAGCCAAGACTATTGAAAAATATTTGGGCGCTGGCTATACGGTCAAATCTTCGATCGGCCACGTGCGCGACCTCCCAAAGAGCAACAAAGATGCTGTCGATATCGACGGTGGTTTTGTGCCACATTATATTGTGTCACCAGGTAAGGAAAAGGTGATTGCTGACTTATGTAAGGCTGCTAAAAGTGCCGACGAAGTTTTGCTCGCATCCGACCCCGACCGCGAAGGAGAGGCGATTGCGTGGCACGTCGCTGAGCTTCTAAAAAGTGCCAACAAAAACCTCAAACGTGTCACCTTCAACGAGATCACCGAAGGTGCTGTCAAAGATGCAATCGAGCATCCGCGTGAAATCGACCAAAACCTAAAAGAGGCGCAGGAGGCGCGTCGCGTACTCGACCGTTTGGTTGGCTATGATCTATCCGGATTGATTTGGAAGAAGGTTCGCTACGGTCTTTCTGCTGGCCGCGTACAATCACCTGCACTGCGCATTGTGATGGAGCGCGAACGAGAGATACGTGCATTTGTTCCGGAAGCATACTATGTCTTAACAGCCGACCTCGCCTCGGGTAAGACAGTCATTCCGTTTACCTGTACGGAAGAACCAAAAGAGAAAAAGGAAGCGGAACAAATCAAACAACTGGGAGAAACCCACAATTGGACCATCACGGCTCTTAAAGAAAGTGAAGCAAAACGTGCGCCGCGCCCACCCTTCACTACCTCAACCCTCCAACAGACTGCCTCAACCCGTCTTGGTTTCTCGCCTTCTCGTACCATGGGCGCGGCGCAAAAACTCTACGAGGCTGGTCACATCACGTACATGCGTACCGACAGCTTGACGTTAAGCACTGTCGCACAGAAGCAACTAGTTGCTCTCATTTCAAAAGAATATGGTAAGGAGTATTTAACCCCCCGCCAATACAAAACCAAAAGCAAATCCGCGCAAGAGGCACATGAAGCGATTCGTCCGACCAATGCTGCAATTCGCAGTGCCGGCGCTACTGCCGACCAGAAAGCCCTGTACGAATTGATCTGGTCACGCACGGTTGCCTCACAAATGAGTGATGCGAAATTGCAGCGCAGCAAACTCCTTGCCAACATTGTTGATAGCCAGGAAATGATTCCTGATTTTGCAGTCAATGGTTCTCGTGTACTTTTTCCCGGCTGGTTAGTCGCTGACCCATCAGCTCGAGGTGAAGACACCGAAGTGCCGCATCTTTCTTCCGGTGACGCGTTGACTCTTAAGCAACTGGTCATTGACGATAAAGAAACACTGCCACCTAATCGTTATTCAGAAGCAGGACTGATCAAGGAGTTGGAAAAACGTGGCATCGGTCGCCCGTCTACTTACGCCAGTATCATGCAAACGCTGACCGACCGCGGCTATGTACTAAAGGAAGGTCGCACCCTTATCCCAACCGACACCGGCGATGTGGTTTCCTCATTTCTTGAGGATCATTTTGCCAATTACATCAGTGATGACTTCACGAGCGAAATGGAGAACGAGCTTGATGAAATCGCCACCGGCGACCGTACCTATACCAAAACACTATCTGACTTTTATGCGCCATTCCAAAAAGCAGTTGCTGACAAAGAAGATATAGAGAAGCTCACCAACCTGGGACCGGGTCCCGAGGAATTCCCTTGTCCACTTTGTGGTGCCAAGATGGTTAAAAAGCTCGGCAAAAATGGTACATTCCTTTCATGTGAGCGCTTTCCAGACTGCAATGGCGCGCGCCTCATTGACGGCAGCGAGATAAAAGATGATGAACCAATCGGTACACACCCCGAAACCGGTGAGGATATTTACGTATTAAATGGTCGTTTTGGCCCGTATGTACAGCTTGGCAAAACACCAGAAAAAGGAGATAAGAAAGCACCAAAACCAAAGCGTGCAAGCTTGCCCAAAGATATGAAGCCTGCGGATGTAACCCTTGAGCACGCGGTAAAGCTCTTACAGTTACCACGAGAGCTTGGTCTTCACCCGGATACCACCGAGCCGATCATTGCCAACATTGGTCAGTACGGTCCATACATTGGACACGCTGGCGATTTTCGTTCTCTGAAGGGTGATGACGACCCGTATACCATCACACTGGAACGTGCTTTGGAAATACTCAAAGAGCCAAAGAAACTCCGTAAGGGTGAATCCCTAGTAAAAGAGGTTGGCGTACATCCCAAGACCAAGAAGATGATCAATGTGTACGAGAGTAAATCCGGTCGCTACCTACGC
>QKBW01000009.1 GCA_003245875.1 Candidatus Kaiserbacteria bacterium | reverse complement strand
GTACACTTCGGTAGACCAAGAAAAATGATAGAGCATTACTTACAAAGTACGCAGCTACAAGTGCAAGTGGTTCTGGATAGATCAGGGCTGTGATAATGGTTGCAATGAGTGGTAATGGCTTCCGCCATGCGCCAAGGGTCACGCCTTCCTTGAAGGCTTCTTTGCCATTGAGAAAGTTTTCATACATTTTGAAACTCTCAATGAAAGGTGAGAAGGCACCAACAATTAAAAAAGAGAGACCCAGCATGCTGTTGTCCATATAGAAATAGTACAGAGCAATTATCCCCGCACTAAGTGTGATTGCTAGACTCCATTTAAGTTTAATGCGAACGGCACCGCGGAGAAGTCCGTCGTTTCCTTTAGCAACACCACGGGTCATGGCAACACCGATGCCAGAAAGGGTGAAGGTGGAAAGAATGCCGGCAACTGTTAGTACAAATTGATAGACCCCCATGTCTTCTTTGGTGAGAAGATTTGCAAGAACGATGGTTGCAATGGTACCACTAGCAATTTGAATGATGTACCACGTTGCAAGCCAAAAACCGCCATGCGCCAGGTAGCGCATATCAGTTTTGGTGTGTTTTTGGATTCTCTGTAGGAGAAGGTGAATGGTTTGTTTCATGGTTAGTTTGGAATACACAGAAGGTTTGTCTGTCGTTTTTTGAAGTTGGCTACCCAGTTTGATAGATCAGTGATTTCTTTGTGTCCATCTTCTAAGTCAAAGTAACGATAGTGGTTTTCTTGAAGTACGTCAAAGGTTCTTATTGGTTCGATGTCGTGTCGGAAGGTTGGAGAATACTCAAAGATGATGGTTGGTTTTGTACGTGCGATGGTGTTTTTGAGTCCCTCAAATACCTCGTATTCGTGCCCCTCAGTATCAATTTTAATTAAGTCAATTTTTTGTTCCTTACTAAGGTAAGTATCGGCTGGTGCGAGATTGATGGTGAGTGATGTGTCACTGTCGATTTTTGTTTCATGTAGGCTCGACCCACCTACATTGCTACTCATGATTTTGAGGGTTTGTTGCTCAGTGCGATCACTACAACCAACTGTATGGATGGTGATGCGATCAGTAAATTGATTAATTGTTATAGATTCTGAAAATTGTGTAACCAGGCGAGGAATGGGTTCAAAAGCAATGACCCGACCTTGTGGACCCACTACTGAAGCAGCGAATAACGCGTGCTGACCAATGTTTGTACCAATATCTACATACGTGCCACCACTAGGTAAATAGTCTTTAATAACCGCAAGAATATCTGGCTCGTAGACACCAGCTGTAAAAATATTACGATCCACAAAACCATTTTGAGGATCAAGCTTTATAGTAAAGTGTTGACCATTGGTAGAGATGTTCTTAAAAATTGGTTGTGTAAAATATGTAGCACGATGGTTACGTAGTTTTATGACGTATCTAAAAAAAATACGACGGATACGTATGTATATATTCGGAAAATATCTTTTGATTGCGAGTCGTAGCGAGTTCATTGTGTCTATGGTATACCCTATTAAAGCATCTTACTGTTTCGGTCTTTGCTTGAGGTGATGACTTCCATACCGTGGCCGAGGTCGAGACATTGTATACCTTTTTTCATGTATTCGTATGCCAATACCTTAGAAGCTGGACCTGCAGCAAACAGAATGGTTACTGGAAGGTTATTGTTTTTACTGCATGCTTGATCTATTTCTGTGCGTATTGAGTCTTCTTGCGAGTCTGCGTTCTGTGCGGGAGTGATCACGTATGTGGTGGAAGAAAAAGTATCATCCATGTAAGTTTTTAATTCTGTGCTGAGCACCTGAGTATTACTTACACAAATCACGTGGCAGTTTATCAGCAGGGGGGCAATTTCTTTTTTGAATCTGTCTTTGAGATAGAAAAAAGTGAGTGGTGCATAGGGTACATCTTGTTTGAAAAAGAACGGGAAAACACTGCGGTACAATCTCCAAACACGACGTTCTTTTTTGGTTAGTGTTTTGTATGGAACAGTGATTATGCTGGACGGGATGCCAATAATGTATGGACAGGTAGGGGTGTAGTTTTTTAAAATGGAGGACAATTTTTTCGCCAGCTGGCGATTTGTTTTTTGAAAGTAAATGTCTCTACCGGTAAGTAGCATCACTTCACCGTCTCCAAAACGTATGAATGATTTACCTTGTGAGATAGCAGTGATGACTTCGTTGTGACTCATTTTGTTGAGGGGGTACTGTTTGGTTGGAATAGGTATATGTAGTAGAAATGAAAGAAACGCTACTGGATGGTATGTGAGTCCACCCCAAAAAAGTTTTGATACTTTTTTACAGTTTTCCATAGTGGTTCATTTCTGTTCGAGAGTTTCCTTATTTTACGTACAAGAAGTTGTGCTGTGGTGATTGTTTTTTGAGTGTGAAGCTAAGTTGTTTAATGAGTTCGTGACTCTGCTCAGCATCGGAGGCGCGAGGATGGATTTCAATAAAGAGACAGGTGCCCGGGTTTGCTTGTGTAAGAGTCTCCTTCATTCCTTGCAGAGCAAAGTATTCGTATCCTTCGATATCAATTTTGATAAATGAAATATGTGCAGGGGAAATATTGTGTGTTTTCAAGAAGTCGTCAAACGGAGTTACGGGCACTGTGACAACCGAGTTTTCTGGACTACCAGTTTTTACAAAAGAGCTGGCCCCGGTGTGAGATGCTTTTACTTCTAGCTCGGCAGTTGACTCGGTGTCGCTAATCCCAACTGCAAAGGGAAACATTTTTTGAGTAAGCTCATTGAGCTCTATGTTTCTAGAGAGCCGGCTGAAGGTTTCTGGACTTGGCTCAAACGCATACGCTTTTCGGTAGCCGTATTTCTTAAGTGCAAGGATGGAGTAAAAACCGATGTTTGCACCGATATCGATGAAGATTTCTTTGGTTGCGGGGGTGTTTATCCATTCTTGATGAGATGACTCAAATGAGGTGATTGATTTGGTGAGCGAATCATTCTTCGGGTTCACTGAAAAAGTGCCGAGTTCATTTTTGATGGTAATTTCTTTGTCCAGCCTTTGTTCGAGAGTGGTTCGTAGCTTGTGTGTTTTGATAATTTTTAACCTTCCTAAGGCCGTAACGAATGTGAACGTGAAATATGAGAGCTGGAAGTACAAAAAAGGGCCTGACACTGTTCTGGTATGCGTTATAACATGTATCCAGTTTCCAAGTTTCTTTTTCATACATTTAGTTATTTATGATAGCCAAGTAAATCAGTGTTGTAGTTGATACTAGGGTCAAAAACAAATGGCTCCTTGCTGTTTTTGTGGTAGAGGTCAAAGGATGCGTTCAGAAGATCGTAGAGCGCTTGCATGTCAATATTTTTTCGTGCCAATGTTTTATTGCAGATTTCAAAGAGTAGCACCTTTGTTTTCTTTAGAGTTTCTGGTGCTCCGATAAGTATGTCGTACTCAGATCCCTCTGCGTCCATCTTCAAAAAGTCAATTTGATTAAGATTTTCCGTGAAAGAATCTAGGGTATTTAGTGGTACGGCTGTGCCTGAGTTGCTCACGTAGTTGGTAGTGTCGTCAGTCACATTTTCATTTAAATATACTTGGCCTTCTGATGCACCAAGTGCAACTTGATGTACAGTCACAATGGACTCAAGATGATTTAAAACAATATTTTTTTGAATGATATTAGCAAATTTTGGTGATGGTTCAAAAGCGAGTACTTTACCAGTGTTTCCTGTAAGGGCTGCTGCTACTAGTGTAAGGGTGCCAGCGTTGGCCCCGATGTCAATAACAGTGGCACCGGGTTCGATATGTTCCTCAAGTGTTTGTACGTCTCCTAGTCGTGTTTGACGTTCAGCAAACACACGGTAGGTGAGCATGCTCGGTGTAAAGAGTAGTCGGATGTTTTTATAGTAAGGAAACGACAGACGGTACGCCAGAGGTGAGTGACTAATAATCCAAGCCAGAGAACGTTTGAGGGTATAGATAAATCCGTCACGCTTAATTGAACGTGGTATCCGGGAGATCTTGTGTAATAACATATGTGACAAGTATAAGGTGTAGCTAATGATATTCAAAGTTTGAGCCGTCGTATTGAGGTTTGTAGGTGCGGTTACTTTTTTACGGTCTAGGCTGTTATAGTTTGGCAATGCAGATAAAGAAACGGGTGGTAGTGATTGGGGGAGGTACAGGGACGCATACCATCCTGCGTGGGTTAAAACAGTATCAGGATGTGCTTGATATCACGGCGGTTGTAACGATGGCTGACTCCGGAGGATCGACGGGGCGACTGCGTGATGAGTTTGGACAGCTGCCGGTTGGTGATGTGCGGATGGCACTGACAGCCCTTGCGCGGACAACCGATAATCACGAAGAGTTGGTGCGACAGCTCTTTATGCACCGGTTTGACAGGGGGTCTGGTTTGGAGGGGCATAATGTTGGCAACCTCCTCTTGGTGGCACTCACGGACATTTTGGGTACTGAAGAAGCGGCTATTGAAGCTGCGGCGCAGGTGCTGGGAGTACAAGGAACGGTGCTACCAGTAGCCACAGAACCAACACACTTAGTAGCCATGTATGACGACGGACTAGAAATAGTGGGGGAGCATGCGATTGATGAGCCGGAACCAGAGCGAGCAGTGCATAAAATATCCGCACTATCGGTGCGACCGCTCGTGAGCGCAAACCCGCGTGCAGTGGCGGCTATTACTGCTGCTGATATGGTTGTGTTGGGGCCGGGTGATCTGTATACGAGTGTACTAGCCAACTGTGTGGTTGCTGGGGTGGCGACTGCGCTTAAAGAGACAGAGGCGCAGTTGGTCTATGTTTCCAATTTGATGACGAAGGTTGGGCAGACACAGGGTATGGATGCCGCTGAGCACTTAGCGGAGATTTCGCGTTATATACAGCGAGTACCAGACACGGTGTTGGTGAATACCGGTAGTATTCCAGAAGAACTTCTAGAGAAGTATGGAGCACAGGGTGAGCGTCCTCTGCAGGCAAACTGCATAGATGGAACTTGTACCATTGTGTCGGGGGACTTTACAGCAAAAGAGGCAGTGCGGTTGCAAAGCGGTGATGTCTTGCGTCGTAGTTTGGTGCGACATGATTCAGAAAAGCTGGCAGCCACGATTGTCTCACTCCTTGAAATATAAAAGTGTGGGCAGTTGTCACTTATATTTTAATATGCGCGCTATAATAGC
>QKBW01000059.1 GCA_003245875.1 Candidatus Kaiserbacteria bacterium | reverse complement strand
GTAGAAGCGCGCGGCCTTTGGCCGCGCGCTTCTACGTCTGATTTGTTAGAATAAAAACCATGCGATTAAGATTTTTTATTGGATTGTTTGTGATGGCCGCTGCGGTCGGTGCATTTGCGTACTTTTTTGTGCCAGTACAATGCCAGGTGCCGATGACCTATTCGATAGGAGAGCTCGACGAGCAGTTTGATCTGACACACGAAGAGGCTGCGGCGGCACTAGCAGAAGCGGCTGCTATTTGGGAGGATGCTACCGGCACCGATCTTTTTGTTCCGGTCGAGCAGGGTGGAGCGTTAACCATCAACTTCGTTTTTGACGAACGTCAGCAGATGGAAAATGCAGAGAGTGCGTTTGCAGCTCGGCTGCAGGAGGGAAAGAGTGCCAACGATGCGCTGACCGCCGCCTACAGCGATGTGGTTACCCGTTATGACTCACTGCTTGCCCAATACAACACCAAGCGTGCATCGTATGAAGCGGCATTGGATACCTATAACAAAACCGTTGATACATATAACCGACAGGGTGGTGCACCGGAGGATGAGTACAATCGTCTCGCTGATGAACGTGAACAGTTGGCTGCAGAAGCGGCATCACTTTCAACTCAATCAGAAAAATTAAGTGCACTTGTTTCTACTATCAATGATTTGTCCACACGTGGGCAGGAACTAGTGGCTGCTTATAATGCTGATGTTGCTAAATACAATAATCAGTTTGGTGATGAAAGAGAATTCACACAGGGTGACTATCAGAATCATCAGATACACATTTATACGTTCAACTCGCATGATGAGTTAGTGGCGGTGCTCGCACACGAACTAGGGCATGCCTTGTCGCTTGATCACGTCGAAAATTCTAATTCCATGATGTACTACCTCATGGATAAACAACCGCAAAACCTATCGCTTACCAGCGAAGACGATGCTGAGTATATGCAAAAATGCGTTTTGCTATCGTGGTGGCAGCAGTGGTTGCGACAGCTGCATATGGTGGTAGATGCTGCAGAAAAAATATAGACACGGTATACTGTAGTGAAGTTATTGGTAATTTAAATTTTTATGGAGATAAACTCTTTTTGGCAACAATCGTACATGCGTGCATTAATTGTGATAGTGCTTGTGGCAGCAGTGTTTGCCCTAGCTGCCTTTGGTATTAATGCTTTAAACCAGACACGAGACTGGACTGATCAACCGGTTACCATCAATGTGATTGGTGAGGGAGAAATTACAGCGACACCAGATATAGGTACCTTTACGTTCAGTGCGCGCGGTGAAGGGGATGATGCTCAGACCGCTCAAAATGTGTCCGCACAAGCAATAAATGATACGGTTGCTTTTTTGATGGATTCTGGAGTAGAGGAGAAAGATATTGAAACAAGTGGTTATACTTTGTCACCGAAATACCGCTGGGAATCTGATGCTGATTCTGGCCGCGGCCAACAAATTCTAGATGGATACGAAGCATATCAGACTGTAACAGTGAAAGTACGCAATCTTGATGAATCGGGCACACTGATTAGTGGAGTAGGAGAGCGTGGTGCAACAAATATCAGCGGTTTATCTTTCACGATTGACGACCCGGATAGTTTGCAAGAGGAAGCTCGCAACGCAGCGATCGTTGATGCACGAGCAAAAGCCGACGCCCTGGCTGTCCAGTTGGGAGTGAGGTTGGTAAAGATGGTCGGGTATAGTGAAGAAGGCAGTGGTTATGTTCCCAAGTATGACACTGCAACGCGAAACAGTGCTATGACGGTTTCTATGGAGTCGAGTGTAGCCCCTGAGATGCCAACCGGCGAAGAAACAATAACCTCTCGTGTATATATGACCTACGAGGTTCGATAGTTGAAGATAGGGGGTTGTCAAAGCGGCGGGGCCAAAGGCCCCGCCGCTTTGACTTTTTAGAGTAGTAGCGTATGATAATACTAATTCACCCGCAGAGGGTGTTTTTTAAACCAATTATTTATCAATATCACTATGAACCGACTCACCAAATACCTAAACGCCACTGCTGCAGAAATGAAGCATGTGAAATGGCCAAGTCGTCACCAAGCGGTTGTCTATACTGTTTTGGTTATCGCTATTTCTGCTTTTATTTCTTTATTCACTGGCGGTTTTGACTTCTTGTTTAGTAATCTGCTTAACTTGATCATCAACCATGGCTAAGCAGCAGAGTACAGGCGAGCGTCATTGGTATGCCATTCACACGTACTCTGGCTACGAAAATGCTGTGGTGCGTAATCTGAAGCAGCGTATTGATTCGCTCAATATGAACGACAAGATCTTCGGTGCGGTTGTACCAACCGAAAAGAAGATTCGTATAAAGGGAGGTAAGCGTGTGACTGAAGAAGAACGTATCTACCCCGGGTATGTTTTAGTTGATATGATCGTTGATGACGAGAGTTGGTACGTAGTACGTAATACTCCACGAGTGACCGGCTTTGTCGGCAGCGGAACTCAGCCAGTTCCTCTCTCTGATGTCGAACTCAATGCACTTCTCAAGCGTATGGAGGATGATGTACCAAAGCATAAGGTTGACCTAATGGTTGACGATATGGTCACTATTGTTGATGGGCCGTTCAAAGAGCTTGAAGGTAAGGTTGGTGAGATTGATGAAGATCGTGGCAAGGTGAAGGTGTTGGTGGCCATGTTTGGGCGAGAGACTCCGGTTGAACTGGACTTCCTCCAGGTTAAAAAAGTCTAAGCACACATTTGCGTTAATCAAGACAAAACGGCGAGGCCAAAGGCCCCGCCGTTTTGTCTTCTATTTTTACCATTTTTGCACCCCCATCCAAACTGGCTTACAATAGTAAGTATATGAAATACGTACTTGCACTTATTGTAGTTTTGATGTTATTAGCAGGAGGCGCTTTTTACTTCTTAAACGATCACATGTCGTTTACACAGTCAACTACCGATAATGGTATGGCGGCCGATGAAACCGCACAGCAGCCAGATGCGGCCGCTTCGTCTACCGAAGAGGTTGCTGAAGCGGAAGCGACACAGCGGTCCGAACGCCCAGCTGAAGCAGTGATTGGTACCTCGGTGGAGGGAAGAAATATTGTGGCATATCATTTTGGTACCGGGGCTAAGGAGGTACTTTTTGTAGGAGGCATTCATGGCGGCTACTCATGGAACACCTCACTGTTGGCCTATGAGTTGATTGACTATCTTAAGACCAATACTAGCAGTTTGCCGGAAGGGGTTTCGGTGACTGTTATTCCAACATTAAATCCAGATGGTCTCTATAAGGTTACCAATACTGCAGGTAGCTTTATTGCCAGCAGTGTTTCAGCAACAGATGCCGAGCGTATCGCCGCTCGTTTCAATGCCAATGACGTTGACCTCAACCGCAACTTTGATTGTGAGTGGGCTGCTACTTCCAGCTGGCGCAGTCAGACGGTGAGTGGGGGTAGTGCGGCTTTTTCTGAGCCAGAAGCACAGGCACTACAAAATTACGTAAACACCTACAAGCCAGCAGCAGCGGTGGTGTGGTTTGCGGCTGAAGGTAAGGTATATCCATCAGCCTGTGGTGGTACTCCAAGCCAGGCTTCCATTTCTCTCGCAGCCACCTACGCAGGGGCAGCAAGTTATGGCACCCAGACCGAGTTTGATGCGTATGCGATCAATGGTGACGCGGTTAACTGGCTCGCCAAAGAAGGTGTTCCTGCAATCAGTGTGCTACTTTCTAATTACTCTGATCCGGAGTGGTCAAAGAACAAGGCAGGTATATTGGCAGTCATCAATAGTGTCGCTAAGTAATGAATAAAAGAGTACTTTTTGCGATCATTCTCGCTTGCGCATTAGTGGCTGGTGTGGCGGTTGATATTTTACTATTACAACGCCCGGCTGATACTACGGTACCAGAGGTTATGCCAGCGCCGATGGCCACCTCGACCGAACCAAGTGCCTATGAGCAGGTTATCGGGCGCTCAGTTGAAGATCGAGCGATCATAGCAAAAACTTTTGGGAGTGGTGCGAAGCACGTACTTTTTGTAGGAGGCATTCATGGCGGCTACGAATGGAACAGCGTGCTCTTGGCCTATACGATGATCAACTACCTTACAGCCCACCCAGAGGCTGTTCCCAATGAAGTGACGGTAAGCATTATTCCCGACCTTAACCCGGATGGTGTCTATCAGGTGGTGGGGAAGGAGGGTGCGTTTACGTTGGCCGATGTAACTGAAGTGGAAGGAAGTCCCGCGGCAGCACGTTTCAATGCCAATGACGTTGACCTCAACCGTAACTTTGATTGTAAATGGCAAGCGACCAGCTCATGGCGCGGGCAAACAGTGAGTGCCGGATCGGGTGCATTTTCTGAACCAGAGGCACAAGCGCTGCGTGATTATGTTGCTTCGTACCGACCAACCGCAGTGCTCTTTTGGCATTCACAAGCTAATAATGTGTATGCCAGTGAGTGTGAAAATGGTGTACTTCCGTCCACTATTGCGTTGATGGACACGTATGCTACAGCGGCTGGCTATGGGAAGGTGGAAAGTTTCGATGCCTATCCGATCACCGGTGACGCCGAAGGGTGGTTGGCCTCTCTCGGCATCCCGGCGGTAACGGTGGAGCTCGGCTCACACGACTCGATCGAATGGGATAAAAACTTGGCTGGAACCCTGGCGACACTCAAGTTTTATTCCATGGCCAAATAGCTCACGATGGAGAAGGAGTAAAGGGCTGTCCTTTACTCTTGCCAAACACCTTTTTTTTCGGTACGCTAGCGAAGCTTCTACTGGGAAGGGTGTTTGGACCATCCAACCCAAAACCAAAATAATAAGCAAAACCATGGCAAAGAAAGTTGTAAAACAGATCAAGGTACAGGCTGTGGGTGGAAAGGCTACACCAGCTCCACCTTTGGGTCCGGTACTCGGTCAGGCCGGTATCAATATCGGTGAATTCGTTAACCAGTTTAACGAGCAGACCCGTGAGAGTCGTATGGGTGAGGTTGTACCGGCAGTTATTACTGTCTACGATGATCGCACCTTTACCTTTATCCTCAAGACCAGTCCCGCTTCACGTCTTATTCTTAAGGCGATGAAAAAGGACAAGGCTTCACAGAAGCCGGGCATCTCAAAGGCAGGCGATATCACCAAGGCGCAAGTCAAGGAGATTGCCGAAGCCAAGATGGCGGACCTCAATGCTGGTTCTATTGAGGCAGCAATGAAGATCATTGAAGGTACGGCTCGAAGTATGG
>QKBW01000065.1 GCA_003245875.1 Candidatus Kaiserbacteria bacterium | reverse complement strand
AGAACTGCGGATGGGGAAATTGCTAAAGTAATAGAGAATATTGTTGGTGATGATCTTTTGCACGACATGTTTTTGGTATTGAGGAGTAAGAAGATTCTTGTAGAAGGCGAGTAGTGCAATAGCATTATCTTCGGTGAGTGTCGGTGAGCGGTTGTCGGATTCGTCTTTTGTATGGTCGCATTCATAGATGCCGTTGCCATACAGATAGGCTCCGGTACTTTTATTTTTTTCGAGCATTGACCCTAAGAAGAAACGGTCACAGTAGGTGTTGTAAGTCTCATATTCCCACGAGTCGACCAAAGCGCTTCGTCGATATACGACAGACCCAAACATATATGGCGCGAAGTGCAGTACGTTGTATGCAAATTCTCCAGCTATGAAGATGTCGTACTTGTTTGAACCAGTTGCCGCTTTTGTATATTTCTGATCGCGTGCCACCCACTCTGGACCGGTAAGGACAAAAGAGATACGTTGGTAATTTTCTAACAATGCTATAGCCCTTTCAAGGTAGTCTGATTTTAAAAAGTCGTCTTGGTGGTGTGACATAATATATGGAGTGTTACACTGAAATTGAATACTTTGCCAAATATTTTCCATAGCCCCGAGGTTCTTTGGGTTCGTGGCCTCTTGTATCGTTAGCTGGTCCGAAAATGTTGTGATTATATCGGTGTATGGTTCGGGAGATCGGTCATTGAGTATCACTATCGTGAAGTCTTGAAATGTTTGATTGGAAAGTGCTGTAAGAGCACGAGCGAGCTCCACTCGTCCTTTGTAGGCAGGTATGGTGATAGTGAGTTTGGGAGTATTACGCATATTTCGTTTGTCGTTTATTGTGCGCGAAATAATAGAGAGCTGCGATGATCGGTGTGCAGGAATATGATATGACAGTTGCCCAGGCAGCCCCGGTAGCACCGTACGTTGGGATCCATGCAATGTTTAAAATAACATTCACAACCATTGGTATGAGGCCAACAACTATTTGTGCAGTACGCTTATTTTCAGTGATGAGATAGTTGGTCGCCAAATACCCACTGACTGTTCCAAATAGTGCCCAACAATATATTTGTACCAGTGGAATACTGGAGATGAATGCGGCGCCATAAATAAGTGGTATGAAATATGGCGCTATGAAAAAAGTAACTGCAGACGCAGCGATACTGTAAAAAGTTAGTGTAAGAAATAGCGCCAGCAGACGTTTGTTGTATACATTTTTTGTTTGGTGAACATTAACCAGCGCTGGGTATAGGGCGGCGAGGAACATCAAAGGAATGACTTGCCATACTTCAGTTAATTGGACGGCAACATTGTAGATACCAACGGTGCTTGTATCGATCATTTGTTTGATGAACACTTGATCGATTCTGCCACTGATTGTACTGGAAAGCGTAATTATTACGAACGGGAGTGAATCAAAAGCTAACTTCTTAGCGTACTGACGATCAACTTTCCATGCGAGTGGGGTGTGATGAGCTGTGCGCCAGTAGAGAAAGATGAGAGAACACGCGATCAAGACTTGTTCCAAAAAAAGGATACCAGCTAAAACGAGGACGCCCTGGTGGTAGGTCATGGCAATTATCTTTGCGAGGCTTATGGTGATGTGTACCGCTAATTGTGCAATAGATACAAGCTTTGTTTCTGTGTGCACGATGAAGTAATTTTGAGTGATCTGAAATGATGCCAAGAATTGAGCCATCGCTATAATAGCTATCACGAGTATCGTGAGTTGATCGTGGGGAAATAATATGACAAAAATTGCTATAAGAATGGTAGTAACTATTGTTCCAGAGAAGGCGATCAACCAAGCGCTGCCGAGGATTGTTTGTTCTGAAGTGGGGTTACGGGTGAGGTCGCGGGTAAGTACGGTGCTGCTGGCAAGAGCCGCAAAAAAAGACAAAAGAGAAACAATGCTTGTTGCGTAACTCAATTCACCAAAATTTTGTGGTCCAAGTGTACGGGCGATATAGAATGTCGCTATGAGCGAGACGCCGAGGCTCAGTATTCGAGAGAGTATTATCCAATACGCACTACGAAGATACCGTTTTGGGTTGCTGGTCTGTAATTCTGAGACAATACGTGTAATATATTTCACGTTGCTATTATAACTAATTAGTAATGCGTGTGGTTACTATATGCGATGATGCGTGTTGGTATTACAGATACATGTATGAACAACTTAACGAAGTTTGATAAATGATTACCGGGTAACACCATGTATAATGGCAGTATGGACGAGTCCTTTTCTAATGAATCAACGTTATCTTTAGATGAACAGCAGACGATTGCGAAAGATCTGGAAGACCTGGTTGGCACCAAAGCTCAGACGACACCTGAGCAACCGACCGCACCGGCTCTCGATCAGGTTGCCGTACAAGATGCTCGTTCGACAGAACGTTTGTTGGAGGTGGTTGAAGAGCGGAGCAAGACTCGCGTTCTCTTTTTGACCGACGACCCGACGCAGGCTACTGCAGATGCAGCCGAACTTTCCTTGTTGGTCGAATTGGGTGCGGTGTTTGACGAGATACATTTTATTGTCATGCATAGCGGTCGGGGCAAGGAGCAAACGGAGCGTTTGGGCAGTAATGTATTTGTTTATCATGTTTACGGCCGCTATCGTTGGTCGCTTGTCGCATCGGCTAAACGACTCATTAAAGAGCAATTACTCTTTAATGGTGTGCTCCGACCGGACGCCATGGTAGCGCTCACACCTTTTATGGCGGCGCAAGTAGCCTATGCAACGGCGCAGACATACAAGCGGCCGTGGCAGGTACATGTGTACAAAGACCCATATGATCCGACACGGATAGCGGCAGACAAACGAAACAAGACGCTGCGCAATATAGCCAACCATATGCTGCATAAGGCCTATAGTGTTCGCACAAACACTGATTTTCTTATTAAGCAGATCTTATTGCGCGCGCCGCATTTGAGTGACATCAGCACGTTACCGCGTTTTTATAATTTTAGTGACTTTGTACGTGGTGAGGTAAAGACAGACGTACATGACACCTATCCGCAGTACCGGTTCGTTATGCTTACTGAAACAACCTACAGTGCAGACAGCCCATTGCACGACACCTTCGCCGCGGTATTGTCGGTACTGCGCAATCCACGTATCGGGCTTGTGGTTATTGGAGAGGGGGGTGCGAAGCGTCTTTTTGAAGAGAAGGTGCGGTTGTTGGGCATTGAGCGCAGTGTGGTGTTTTTGACCAAGCCTGTCGATGAGGTATCGCTGTTTCGTTCGGCTGATCTTTTTATCGCTACTGATACGAGTGCACAGAGTGAGACGACTGTCATGCAGGCGGTCGGGGCAGGCTTGCCTATTTGCGCATATGTCACCGATGTACGCAATGATCTTTTTGAGGACACGGTGTCGGCATTCTTGGTGGAAGAACGAGATTCATATTCTTTGGGAAAAAAGATCAGCCAGTGCATCAATACACCGGCCTTGCGTGTACAGTTTGCGGAGCGTATGCGCGATATTGCAACCTATCGTTTACACGAAGATCGAGACACTTTTTTGCAGGCGATGCGTACCTCCATTGAGGCGATGTTTAGCTCAGAAAACGACAAAAACAAACAGCCGTAAAGTCCAGGGTGGGGGAACTGTCGTGGTATAGTTTCCTGATATGAAAGAACTACTGAAAGGGGTTGTTTATTCGGGTATTGTCGCCATCATGTTTTTGCCATTGATGGTAACTGGGTCCATGTTTTTTCCGTATATCACCGGTAAGAATTTTTGGTTTCGGATTATTGTCGAAGTGATCACCGCTGCTTGGTTGCTGTTGGCTTTGTATGACAAGCAATATCGTCCCCGTTTCTCATGGGTCATGCCTGGCATGCTGGCGTTGCTCGTCGTTATGTTTTTTGCCGATCTGTTTGGTGTACATCCAGCTACCAGTTTTTGGAGTAATTACGAACGCATGGATGGCTATGTTATGCTGGCACACTTTGTGTTGTTCTTCTCGGTGCTTGCTCACATAACGGTCGATCGCGAGATCGATGTGTTTGGTTTCAAGACAACGCCATGGAAAATAATTTTGGGCGCGGCGCTGGCTGGTGCGATCGGGGTAGCTTTCAATGCGTTTCAACAAATAACCGGTGTAGAAGCCACCACTATGGGGTGGCGCGTAAATGCGACGCTGGGTAATGCTGCGTATATGGCAGTCTATATGCTCTTTAATACCTTTATTGCTGTCTGGTTGTGGATGCATACAAAGCAGACAGGCTTGAAAGTGACCTTTGCCGGTCTGGCGGTCCTGTTTATGTTTTTGCTGGTCCAAACCGCAACACGTGGCACCATCCTCGGCTTGATCGCGGGTGGTGTCGTTGGTGCGCTCTACATTGCACTGACACATGCCAAAGAACGTCACGTGCAAAAGGTTGCGCTTGGGATCATTGTGGTGTTGGCAATTATTGTTTCGAGCTTTGCCGCATTACGCAACACGTCGTTTGTACAAGACAACTTGATACTGCAGCGCGCGACGGCGGTGGGAGCAAGTGAGCTCTCGCTGCGCTTTGACATTTGGAAGATCGCGCTGAAGGGGGCTGCCGAGCGTCCGGTGCTCGGATGGGGGCAGAACAACTTCAATTATGTTTTCAACCAGTATTACCAGGCTGACTTTGCGCACCGGGCCGAACAGTGGTACGACCGTGCACATGATGTATTTCTCGATTGGCTGATTGCCGGTGGTGTATTGGGATTATTGGCCTATCTTTCGCTCTTTGTTGCAATTCTGTACTACGTTCTGTGGTTACCGCTTCGTGGCCGCGATTCCGGTTTTTCTTCACTGGAACGTGGTCTTTTGCTTGGTATCACTGCTGCGTACTTCATACATAATTTGGTGGTGTTTGATAACTTGGTGAGTTATATATTCTTTGCGCTGCTTTTAGCACTGGTGCATAGCAGAGTGGCCACGCCAATTCGGTATTTTGAACAGCTGTCCATTTCTGGTGAGGTTGTGAGTCAAGTTGCTGCTCCGATCATGATATTGGTACTTGGTTTTTCGATCTATATAGTAAATGTGCCGAGTATGCAGGCTGCCCACGATCTCATTAACGCTTTCGTTGCTCAAACACCGACCGCAAAGATGCAAGCCTTTGATCAGGCGTTGGAGCGCCATTCGTTTGCCAGGCAGGAGATTACTGAACAGATGATCATGCAAGAGGTGACCGCAGCGCAAGACCCACAAGCGACAGCGTTGGATGTC
>QKBW01000008.1 GCA_003245875.1 Candidatus Kaiserbacteria bacterium | reverse complement strand
TATACCCATAGCCCCTGCCGCAGGCTAGAGTAAAAACCGCGCCAGATAAAAACCAACGCCAGCACCGACAATAAACAATAGGATGAGTACTATCTTTTTGCCTTCTTCATCAAACATATCCCTATGATACCACGGGGCTTGGACTAGCTTTTTTTGTAAAAAATAGGTATAACTATGGCCACTGGGACGGCGGCTTCGCCGCCATCCCGCACCATCTGGCGGCTATTGTATAATGGTCATTACATCAGTTTGTGGTACCGAAAATCTGGGTTCGATTCCCAGTAGCCGCCCCGAAGCAAAGTCCCCTCTGGGGATTTTTGCGTAGGGGGGGCTACTGGGCGTAGCTTTGCGTATGCAAAGCGTAACGCGAATCGAAAAGCTTTTGTGCTATTTTTGGTAGCTTTCCTAGCGAACCAAAATAGCCAAAAGGTATACTGTTCATGTAATGAAAGATTACCCCAGTAGCCACCCAAAAAAGAAAATCCTCGGACAATTTCTGCCTGAGGTTTTTCTTTATCCCCGAATTTTCCACCCTCTGCGGAAGAGTGAGATGACCAAAATAGCTAGACCAAGGGTTAAGCCGGAGATAACTACAAAGCCGAGCCAGAGGTTGGCTTCGCTGTAGCCGATCATGCTGTAACGCACAGCATTGGCGAAGTAGAAGAACGGATTGAGGTGCGTAATGGTTGCAGCCAACGGTGGCAGAAAAGTAACCGAATAGAAAATACCTCCCAAGTACGTGAGCGGTGTAATGATAAACGTGTTGAGCACTTGCAGCTGTTCAAAGCTCTCCGCCCAGAGCGCCACGATGATACCAAGCATAGCGAAGATGGCTGAGATGGCAGTGATGTAGAAAAAGAAACCAAGTGGATCAACCAAGCGGACCGCGCCAAACAACACACCCACCAATAGGGTAAGACCAGCCACTAACACCGTTCGTACCACCGCACTCCCGACCAGCCCGAGTAACATTTCAAAATAGGAAAATGGGGTGATGAGCATCTCCTCAATGCTGCGTGAAAAACGCATAAAGTAGAGTGCTGAAGAAGCACTGGCATAAGCAGCATTGATAACCGTCATCAAGAGTACGCCCGGAAACACGAAAGAAATATATGGCACCCCGGCGAACTCACTGATCCGGCTCCCAATAACAGTACCAAAAATGAATATGAACAGAGCAGAAGAAATGGTTGGTGCAATGAGCGTTTGTGTGGGGACACGCATAGTGCGCTTCACTTCCCTTCTGAAGATTGTAGACAAGCCGATCCAGTTCATACTATTGTGTTTTTTCTTTACGGGTAATCTCAAGATACGTTTCTTCCACTGATTTTCCATCGCGCATAAATTCTTCTTTTGTTCCTTCCGCTACGATCTTGCCGTTATTGATGATCGCTATCTCATTACATAGATACTGGATTTCCTCCAAGTAATGCGAGGTAAGGATGATGGTCTTGCCGCTTTCGTTCAGTTCCTTGAGGTACTGCCAGAGGTCGCGACGCTGTTCGACATCAACACCAGCGGTTGGCTCATCAAGTATGAGGAGGTCTGGGGTGTGCACCAAAGCGCGCCCGAGCATTGCACGGCGTTTTAAGCCGCCGGAGAGCCGTTGAAATTTCACCTTGCGATGCTTCTCGAGATCAAACCGTTTGATCAACTCATTAACGCGCTGCTCCCGTTTGGCTTTAGGGATGCCATAGTACCCGCCCATAAAATCCATGAGCTGCTCAGTGGTGGAAAATATATCGACATTAAACTCTTGCGGGGACAGGCCGACCAAGCGCCGCGCCGCTTTGTATTCCTTGACCACATCAACACCATCAATAAGAATCTGGCCGCTGGTCGGTTTAGCAATACCGGTAATGCAATGAATGGTCGTACTCTTCCCGGCACCATTGGGACCGAGTAATCCATAAAAACTACCTTTGGGAATAGATAGTGAGATGCCATCAACGGCACGCGAAGCATTCCGTCCACTTCCATACACCTTCACCAAATCCTTGATCTCTAACATAACTTCAGACATGCCAAGAAGTATAACAGAGATTCGCAGCAGCTAAAAAACATGCTAGTCTGTAGGGCATGACACGCACAAAACGTTCCGGTTTGGTATGGATAGTTTCCGGCCTTTTTCTCTTGGTGTATAGCATCATGGGGCTTTTACAACTCTCAATGCCGGGAGTGGAAGAACTAGTTGCTTGGATGAACAATGCGAATGGCTGGTATCTCTATATTGCTGCATTTCTTTCTATTCTGCTTGAAGGCCTATATGTGATCGGTAACTTTCTACCCGGAACCACCATGGTATTGGTATTGGTAGTTATTTCAGAAGCCGGTGGTGCCACTTCTTTTATCGCCACTATTATGGCGGTATTTCTTGGTTGGATAGCATCGGGCGTTATCAACATCATCTTTGCCCACACGCTTGTTCGCAAGACACCCGTTGACGGTACACTCATGGCCAAAGATCGCTTGCTCACCACTTGGTTCCCTGCCTTTCGTGCTAACTATGAAGTTGCACAGGTTGTGTCTGGTATTGCCCCTTGGAAGGTTTTTCTTTCAACCCTACGCGTCAAGGCACTGGCCATTGCTGTTGCAACCGTCTACGCCATCATTCTGCCTTACTTCATCAATATTAGAGAGGTGAGCAATCAAGAAGGATTTTTGGCGGTCTTTAGTGTTGCGCTTATTTGTCTTTCAGTTGGCGGATGGCAGACGCGCAAAGGAATCACACCTCCACAAACTATCGCACATTCTTAGCGGCCCATGCCATACGCCAAACTACTCGCATATTCTCGTGTGTGAGCAGTGCTTCAACTTCACTTTCCGGAACAAAACGAACTGTCCTTATTTCTTTACCGTCGGTGCGCGGCGCCGTAGGCGCCGCGCACTCGCCGATAAAAAACGTCACAGTCTTTTCAATGCACTCATCTTGCCACGTGAATGTGTAGCTGGTTTCTACTGGTGGTAACTCATGCAGGGCGATCTCAGTAATACCAGTCTCTTCCTCTACTTCACGCAACGCCGTTTCTTCTGGAGTTTCCCCCGCTTCCGGGTGGCCTTTCGGAAAAGTCCAAAAGACATCGCCGCGACTGCCGTTTTGCTCGACCATCAGTACAGCACCGTCCGGTGCAAAGACCAACACACCATATGAGTGATCCTGTCTCGTTTTCATTCCGTCAGCATAGCACGGCTTGAAAAACCACGCTGTATCGGGCATAATGGCGCCACTCTACTTTACAGAGATGCCCAGGTGGTGAAATTGGTATACACGCTACCTTGAGGTGGTAGTGACTATTGCAGTCGTGCTGGTTCAAGTCCAGTCCTGGGCACAAAAGAAATACAAAACAGCGGGCGGCCCAAAGGGCCGCCCGCTGTTTTGTATTTCTGGATGCTGGATATTAGTCCTTTTTCTCTTCTTCTTTTTCTTCTTCGGCTGGAGTTTCCTCTACAGGAGTTTCTGCAGGCTCTTCAGTTGTAGTTTCAACGGGTGCCTCTTCACTTACTGCCACCGCTTCTTCAGCAGCCTTAGCTTCCTCGGCTTGCTTTGCAGCTTCAGCCTCAGCTGCTGCTTTGGCCTCTGCTTCTGCAGCAGCTGCCTCTTCGGCGGCTTTTGCTTCCGCCTCAGCTCGTGCTGCAGCTTCCATTTCTGATTCAGTAGCGAGACTAGTAAGATGCATACGACGCATTTGGCGCTTGATCTCACGATTGACCTTTTCGCGGATGTAGTAGAGCTTGGCACGGCGAACCTTAGCACGCTTTACGATCTCGATCTTGTCGATGTTTGGAGAGTAGAGTGGAAAAATCTTTTCTACACCAACACCACTCGCTACTTTACGCACCGTGAATGTAGCACCTGGTTCGCTACCATGCTTCTTTGCCAATACCAGTCCTTCAAAAACCTGGATACGGGTCTTGCCTTTATCTTGAATCTTTTGGTGCACACGTACGGTATCTCCCGCTTTGATTCCCAATGTCTTGCGATCCTCCATATTGACTGGAGAGATCGTCACACCTGTTAAATTTGCCTTCATACGTAATTACTATCTAGTGCTAAACGCCTTTAAAAGTGCCCTAATCTACCACAACTACCACGATACTTCAATAGAGCGGCGGGCCAAAGGCCCGCCGCTCTATCCCTATTCCAATAGGGCCACTGCCACTTTCAAGACCTCTGGCACCGGGGCCTCATACCGCCTAAGCTCTTCACCTGGCAATGCGAAAGCTAAGGTATGGGCGTGCAAGGCCAGGCGGGCAAGATTGAGATTATGAGACTGTTCCAACCGTTTCCCTGCATAGAGAGTATCTCCAACGATCGGATGATCTATTGCCTTTAAATGAACACGCAGCTGATGCATACGCCCTGTCTTTGGTCGTAGGCGGAGATAAGTAAAAGATTCTCCTTCGGAGCGTCCGGCTTGTAGCTGTTCCCACTCGGTCACCGCCTCACGTAATACACCCCGCGCACCACGTTCGGCACTACGCAAACGGAAATCTCGAGCGCTGCGGCCAATTGGACGATCGATAGTTCCCCACTGTTCTTTCATTGTCCCGTACACGAGTGCCCGATATTCCTTTTTTACCTGTCTGGTTTGGAACTGCTGTTTGAGGTGCTCATACGCAGTTTGTGTTTTTACCAGCACCATAACGCCAGATGTGTCGGCATCAAGTCGATGCACAACACCGCTGCGTTCAATCTCCACCCCGTTTCTGCCCAAACGAGTTTCGCCAACGCCGCGAGCCGCAGGCATTCGGCGCAACAACCAATCGACCACTGTTTCCTCTTCTTTCACCCCGTCGGCGTGCACAGCCAACCCGCTTGGCTTATTGATCACCAGGATGTCGTCGTTTTCAAAAATAATGGCCGGTTCTTTAATCATGTTTTATTGAGAAGTCATCATACACAGTTTTTGCTGTTTTCCAATCAACTGCAATTGATTCAACCTTGGCCCGCAATGAGCCCTCATGCAGATATTCAATAAATTCCTTGAGTACATCAGACATACCTTGCGCACATACCGTCACACTCCCGTCCGGTTCATTGCGGGTATACCCCACCAAACCCAATTCAGTAGCAGCGTCTTGGGCATACGCCCGATACGACACCCCCTGCACTAGCCCAATAATATGTACTTCTATTTCATGCATGCCCTTAGTATAGGTGGTATTGAACTTTTTTCAAAAAAAGGTAGTATGTGCCATACCAAATCAATAGAAGGAAATGCGCGCTTAGCTC
>QKBW01000038.1 GCA_003245875.1 Candidatus Kaiserbacteria bacterium | reverse complement strand
TGCCCTACTGCTACTCGTAACGTCGAAGTAAGCAAGAATGATTCGACCCCCATGTCCAAAAGGCGCGCGACGGTACCCGAAGCGGAATTAGTGTGCACTGTTGCCAACACCAAGTGCCCGGTAAGCGCAGCGTTGATGGCAAGGCTGGCTGTCTCTTCGTCGCGGATCTCACCCACCATTATGATGTCCGGGTCTTGACGCATGAGAGAGCGCAGACCATTGGAAAACGTGTACCCAATATCCGCATGCACTTGTGTTTGGTTGATACGAGGCATCTGGTACTCAATTGGGTCTTCAATGGTTGAAATATTTACCTCCGGTGTATTAAGCAGATCAAGTACTGTGTAAAGCGTTGTCGTCTTACCACTACCGGTCGGCCCGGTTACCAATATGATACCGGTTGTCTGCTTCATGGAATCGTGAACACGTTCGAGAGTCAATCCATGGAAACCCACACCTTCAAGGTTAAAACCGGAACGATTTTCACGCAAAAGACGCATCACGATCTTTTCACCAAAATAGATCGGCAATATTGACACACGGAAAGAAACTTTTTGTCCATCCATTTCCATTTTGAAACGACCATCTTGCGGCAAACGCTTTTGGTCAAGCTTGAGACTTGAAAGCACTTTAATACGCGCTGCAATGGTACCTGCCGCATGCTTCGGGAGTGTCATCGCATCATGAAGAATGCCATCAATACGGTAGCGCACCAAAAGCGCCTCTTCCATTGGTTCAATATGAACATCTGAAGCCCCCTGAATAATAGCGTGACGCAAAAGCGTATCAACAATGCGGATCACTGGCAGATCCTCTGCCATTTTTTTAAGGTCTTCTTCAGATACCTCTTCGTCACTTTCTCCCACTACTTTAAGTGCTGAGGACTCTTTCATGATGATGTCCCCAAACTCGTCTTTCAGGGTTTTTTGATATTGACGCAGCGCATCACGCATAGAATCGCTGTCGGTCAAACGAGGCAGTATCTTGAGCCCTACCTTCTTTTTTATGAAATCAATCGCCGGAAGGTCAGCAGTATCGAGCATGGCAACCTCCAGAGAATCAGAACTTTTCTTAAAAGCAATGATGTTGTGGTTACGTGCGACCGGCTCTGGAATAAGCGAGAGAATATCAAAATCAATCTTTAGGTCCTTCAAAGAAACAAACGGAATACCGAGCACGTACGACTCCACACGACGCAGGTCATCTTCGGTCATGAAACCGCCTGCCATCAGTGCTTCGGCCAAAGTTCGCCCCTCATCTTTAGCAATTTTTTCGGCAGCCGAAAGATCCTTCTTAGGAACCAGCCCTGAGTCGGCAATAAAACGTTTCAATTGTGCATCTTGTATGCGCACGTTCCCTCCAAAAAATTAACGAACAAAAGAGCTTGTCGTATTTCTATTATACATGGCGGGCGGCCTCAAGCCGCCCGCCTTTGCACACAATTGCTGCTTACGGGATTCGTCGATAGCGCATAGTATTTCCACGAGATAAGTAGGTCATCACCAACGAGTCATTGGTGAGTTCAATAATGCCGTACTCCAACATTTCACCGTCTGACTCTTCGCGCAAGAATGGCCCGCCAGTGGCATCTGGTGCGGTAAACGACTGCTCATTCACAGACCAGGAATCTATACCAACTTGTGTGCCATCATAGATATGAACAACGGTACTATCAGTAGCGAACTGCTCAACACTTTTACTATCATCTTCACTCTCCCACCGACCAACCAGTAATGCAGCCGTATGCGAGACAGTACTGCCATCAGCTTCCTTGGTGGATGCAACCGGTGTTGCTGTCGTCGTTGTACTGGCTGTATTTGCAACGGCTGACTGTTGGATGCTGGTCGCGGGGTTTTTGCTCCCAGTGTACAAAATGACTATTCCCCCCAACACAATGACCATGCCGACCAAAATAAGCAGATTTTGTTTCATATCAAATGTAGTATAGCAAACATGTTATACCCCATTTACATACAACAATACGGATTGTATTCAAAAGAAAATGACGGGCAAATCAACTTTTGACATTTTTCTTTGTGAGATGTAGAGTAGGAACATTACAGGTGGCGCGGGCCTTTGGCCCGCGCCTTCTGTTAAAAATTACAACCCTGGGGTATACCCCTCATATATTAAGTATCAAATCATGTTTGACCTAAAAGTAATGAATTCTGTGCTGACCGAGCTCGAGGAAGAGCGCGGTATTCCACGTGAGCGCATGATCGACGCCATCAGCCAGGCACTGGCAACCGCCTATAAGAAAGAATTTGGTAAGCGTGGTCAGATCATTCGCGGTAATTTTGATATTAATACCGGAACCACCACCTTTGAGCAGGTGAAGATCGTCGTGGATGAAAGCATGCTCAAAAGTGAAGACGAGGAAGATGAAGATGAAGCCGAACTTGGCGACGATGAGTTGTTGCCGGAAGGCGAGAAAAAGGTGCGTTTTGACGAAGAAAAGCACATCATGATCAACAACGCCCGCCTGATCAAAAAGGATGTGCAAGTAGGCGATGAATTGGTTTTCCCACTTGAAAACAAAGATGATTTTGGTCGTATCGCAGCCCAAACAGCTAAGCAGGTCATCATCCAAAAGATCCGTGAGGCAGAGAAGGAGTCGGCGTTGTCTGAGTTTGGTCAGAAGGAAGGCGATATTGTCATGGGCCATGTGCAGCGTTTTGAACGCGGCAATCTCTATGTTGACCTGGGTCGTATTACCGGTCTCATGCCGTACGATGAACAGATTCCAGGTGAGCGTTTCCGACCAGGCGAACGCATTCGTTGTCTTTTGTTGGCGGTAGAAGAAACCCCGCGTGGCATTTTCCTGAAGCTTTCCCGCGCGCACGCTGACTTCTTAGAGCATCTCTTTGCTGTGGAAGCGCCAGAATTACAAAACGGTGCCGTTGAGGTAAAGGCAATCGCTCGCGAAGCTGGTAGCCGCAGCAAGATCGCTGTCTATGCCAACGACCGCCACATCGACCCGGTCGGCTCACTCGTTGGCCAACGTGGCGTCCGTGTTTCTACTGTGATGAGCGAGTTGGGTGGTGAAAAAATAGATATTATTGAGTGGAGCGAAGAACCAACCGAGTTTATTGAGGATGCACTCTCTCCGGCACAAGTACTCGAGGTGAAGATTGCACAAGAACCAACTGAAGACGAGCGCGGTCATGCGGTCGTTGAAGTGGCTCCAGACCAACAATCATTGGCCATTGGCCGTGGCGGGCAAAACGTTCGCCTTGCTGCCAAGCTAACCGGATGGAAAATCGACATTGTGTCTGTCGGCGGTGAAGAAGTGGCCGAAAGCGATGGTGAAGAAGTTGATATCTCTGACAACACTGCAGAAGCAGCCGATATCGACACCATGGAAAACGAGGACGCCACCACCACTAGCGAAGAGTATGTGGAAGAAGATGAATCAACCGAGGATCGCGACGTCAAAGACTTCGACGAAGAAGAAGACATTGATACTCCGGAAGAGGCCGAGGAATTAGTTAACGAAGAGGCTGAAGAAACTGAAAACGACAAGGAAACTGAGTAAAGAAAAGGAAGAAACAAAAAGCGGCGGGCCTTTGGCCCGCCGCTTTTTGTTTCTCCACTCTTTCTTCTCTTACTGATTATTGAACCGTTCAATACATTCGTTGATGATCTGCTTAGCATCTTCGATATCGCCGTACCCAAGCACCTTGGTCGTCCCTGGCTTCTTGAGATCTTTGTAGGTGTTAAAGTGATACTCAATCTGTTGCTTTTTACGCTCTGGCAAGTCGGCCAACGTCTTGATGGCATTATCGTTGTCACGGTCGTCTGCCGGGACGCAGATGATCTTGTGATCATTTTCACCATCATCCTCAAAGTTCAACACGCCAATAATACGTGCTTCCACTACCAAACCAAGCGGCAAACGCTCCGACGCAATGAGCAAGGTATCAAGTTCATCGCCATCCTCATCAAGTGTGGCGGGAATAAAACCATAATTGGTTGGCTTGGCAAAAATAGCTGGCTCAACACGATCGAGCTCAAAAGTGCCCTTCTCACGGTTGTACTCAACCTTTAATGAAGACCCTTGGGGAATCTCCACCACAGTATTAACCAATCCTTCAGCAACCTGACCAGGAGTATAGAGTTTATTAAAATCAGTCATATACAAATATAAATTTAACTGTACGCCGGTGATTATAGCACAAAAGCCTTCATTTGCAGGCATTTTGTCTTTCTGTGTATAGCCTTCGTTAGATGTCCATAAAAACGGCTATACTGTATTTACAACCGATGCACTCGGTGGAAATAACTATGGAACTACATAAAAAATCAATTCATACACATCTTTCGTTTACCTTCATCAGTTTAATAGCATTACTTGCGATTACTATTCTGGCAGCAGTGGCCAACGCACAGGGGCCGGCTCAAGATCAAGGACAAACAATTGCAGATCGTCAGGCTGAGATGCAAGCTGCTCGAGCGACCACCACTCTGGAACGCCAAGCTGAGCGAGCCAGCACCACTGAACAGCGACAAGCTGCACAAGAAGAGCGCCGCACGGCCTTAACAGAGGCAGCACAAACACGTGTCCGCAATTTGGCCGCCAACATGAGCCAGCGAACCACAAATTTGATCGAACGGTTAACACAAATTGCTGATCGTATTGAAAGTCGTAGTCAAATAATCAGTGACGCTGGCGGTGACACGGACACTGCCGAAGCGGCGCTAACATCCGCCCGTTCACATATTGCTACTGCCAAAGAACTCCTCACAACCGCTGAAGAAACGGCAGCAAGCATCGCAGACAGTGAAGATCCAAAATTGGCTTGGCAAACTGGACGTGATACATACACCACAATACGCGACGAACTGAAAGCAGTACACACGGATTTGAGCACCGCAGTCTCTTCCTTGAATGCAGCCTATAATGCTGTGCAGGCCACCACTACCAGTGAAGTAACCGAATAATAACCATGGAACAACAAAACCCTGTACCAAATATTGACCTGAGTGAAATGAAAATGCCAGAAGGCACTGAAATGCCTACCACAAAAACATCTGCGGCACTCACCGTTACCATTATTGCTCTCCTGATCGCAGTGCTTGGTGCGCTGGGTGTCGGCCTCTACCTTTGGTATTCAAATATGCAAAGCGCCATGGATACGGTAACACCAACAGCGATCTCTGAAGAAAACGTTGTCGAGGCAACCGGCACCAATGACATGATGATCCTGGATGAGAGTACAACCACTATTGAGGCAACCCCGCTAAGTACCTCAGATTCAATTAGTGATATTCAGGCTGATCTTAATGCCACATCTTTCAGTGATATTGACGCAGATTTCTCTGCAATGGATGCGGCA
>QKBW01000005.1 GCA_003245875.1 Candidatus Kaiserbacteria bacterium | reverse complement strand
AGGGCAACGTTTGGTGCGACGACTTTCCGATACTCATGAGAAGTACACATTGACCGCTGCTGAAAAGGCCGAACTGGGTAAACATGCCGACCTTGATTTAGTGTTGGAAACCTTGAAAGAAGAAAAAATGGTCCCAAATAACGCAACGTGGAACAGTATTGAGTTTGCTCGACCGGAAGATGGTAATGAGGATGGATATAAAGGCCGTATTGGCATCCATGAGGTGCTTCCGATGACGCCGGCCATTAAAGAACTGGTCATGAAGAATGCCACTGCAGATGAAATTGAGACGCAGGCACGCAAAGAAGGTATGCTCACAATGCTTGAAGATGGTATTTATAAAGCAGCGCGCGGCATCACCAGTATCGAAGAAGTGCTAAGAGTTATCAACGAATAACCATATCGCCCATGCCAAAGTTCACCTATAGCGGCTTGGATAAGGAGGGAAAAAAGGTTGAGAAAATGGTCGAAGCGGTCGACCGTTTTGCGGTGTACGATATTGCACGATCGGTTGGGCATACGGTGGATCAGATCAATAGCGGAAGAAAATTTTCCTTCCGTAAACTTTTGAGTATGGAGCGGATCAATGCGCTTTTGAGTCGAATAAAAACTGATGAATTAGTAATGATGACGCGCAATCTCGGCTCAATGCTTACGGCCGGCTTGCCATTATCTCGGGCGCTCTCAGTGATTGAGCGACAATCTAAGAATCCGAGATTGCGCGTCATCATCAGTGAAGTGAATGCAAAGATAGAACAAGGAGATGCGTTCAATGAAGCACTCACACTGTACCCAAAGGTGTTCAATGACCTCTATGTTTCAATGGTGCGAGCCGGAGAAGAAGGAGGAACTCTTTCTGAGGCATTACATACATTGGGTATGCAGATGGAGCGTTCAGCTAATCTCAAAAAAAAGATCAAAGGCGCCATGATCTATCCGTCAATCGTTATTACGATCATGGTTGGTATTGCAGTGCTTATGATGATCTATGTGATGCCAACGTTAACCTCCACTTTTGAGGACATGCACGTTGATCTGCCGACTACTACTAAGGTGCTCATTGCCGTTAGTAATTTTATGGTAGCGCATACGTTGTTTGTGTTATTGGGTATGATCGGTGGGGCGATTGGTTTCATGTACTTTTTGCGAACTACACCAGGCAAGAAAATTTTTCACCTACTGGTTATTTATTTACCGATAGTCGGCGAAATGGTCAAAGAGACAAACGCTGCTCGAACAGCACGGACACTCTCTTCATTGCTGCACTCAGGTGTAGATGTGATTCGGTCGTTGGAGATTACTGAAGACGTATTGCAAAATATTTACTATAAACCAATCATTCGTGAAGCTGCTGCTAAGGTGGAAAAGGGAACGGCCTTGTCTGAGACATTTGTAGTTCACAGCAAATTGTATCCGGTGCTCGTAGGAGAAATGATCATGGTAGGTGAAGAGACTGGTCAGATCGCCGAGATGTTGGAGCAGCTCGCTACCTTTTACGAGAATGAAGTAGAACGAAAGACAAAAGATCTCTCTACCATTATCGAACCACTCCTAATGGTCGTGATTGGTGGATCGGTTGGTTTCTTTGCGTTAGCGATGATCGCACCGATCTATTCGATTAGTGACAGTATTGGGTAATATTTATTGTGTATGTCCTTTCGCTCTACTACATCAGACGGTTTTACACTGGTTGAACTCTTGGTAACAGCTGCGCTGGTGGCGGTAGTCTTTGGTGGATTATTTGCGTCTATGAACTCGATGATCAAGCTGATCAGCAGCTCAAAGGCTAAGGCTGGTGCTACTGCGCTCGCGGTAGAGCAGGTAGAGTATTTGCGGTCGCTTGCGTATGTAGATGTTGGAACAGTCGGTGGCGTACCAGCCGGTGCTATTGCATCAAATGGTACAACAACGCTTAATGGTATTCAATATAATGTTCGCACCCTGGTAGAGTATGTCGATGATCAGACCGATGGATTTGGTGCGGCCGATGAGAACGGTATTTTAGCAGACTATAAACGAGCAAAGGTGGAGGTGAGTTGGTGGAATCGTACAGCAACAAGCAGCGTGTCACTGGTAACATCGATCATGCCAGTCGGCATTGAGAATACCGCCGGTGGCGGAACTATTCGGGTCAATGTGTTTGATGCCACTGCACTGCCTGTCGCAAGTGCTGCTGTGCACTTTTATAATGATAGTGGTACAACGACCATAGACACGGTCCGGTATACCAATAATGACGGTATCGCGTACCTGGCAGGTGCACCGGCAGGGGCCAACTACCAGATGACGATAACAAAAAGTGGTGACACTACAGACGGGACAATTGTGCCTTCGGCAGCCAATCCGAATCCGACCACGCAACCAATAGCGGTTGCAGAAGGTGCAGTCTCAACCATGAATTTTCAGATTGATCAGGTGAGTGCGGTTACGGTACACACTGTTTCACCGGCAGTGACCAATAGTTTTTCTGATGACTTTACTAGTGATGCGCAGGTAGTGGCATACGCGAGTACAACCCGCAGCGGTACCGGTGTGGTGCTCACTGATGTAGCGGGTATGTACGATAGTTTCGGTACGGTACGAAGTACGACGACCAGCCCCGCTGCCCCGGAACGCTGGCAAGCAATAGGTGTGGCGGCTTCCAGCACAGCGTCGACTTCAGTACGTGTGTCACTCTATTACGATCAAGGGGGGAGCATGGCACTTGTGCCAGATAGCGTGTTGCCGGGTAATAGTGTTGGGTTTACCGGTGGTCCGGTTGACCTTTCTACGCTCGATGTGACGACCTATCACAGCTTGGCACTGCAAGCTGCACTGACAACGATTGATCAAAACGAAACGCCGACATTACACGGGTGGTCACTTTCATATGTCGAAAGTGAAGCGGTAGTGCCAACGGTTGATTTTACTTTACACGGTAGCAAGGTGATCGGTACCGCTGCGGACACCTCACCTATTTATAAGGCAGATGTTGTAGGGACAACCGACAGTGTTGGGTCGTATACACTGTCGAACATCGACTGGGGTTCATACACGCTGCAAGTTACTGATGCTGCGTATCAAGCAATTGAGATTTGCCCGGTGAGCCCGTTTGCGGTCGCCCCGGCGGCATCGGTGTTGGCACGGACGACAGTTATTCCATACGTTGGTACGCTGCTTCGAGTTGCGGTCACCGATGCCGCCGGGGCGACCATTCCAAACGCCACAGTAGAGTTGACCAAAGGTTCGGGTGGTTACGACACTACCCAATCCTCATCGCTGTGCGGGCAGACTGCATTTTATGGTGGCGGTTTGGCTGTCGGTACTGACTATACGTTGACCGTAAGCGCTCCGGGGTTCCTTACTTCGGTCGTACCGGATACGATTGTCAGTAGTACCTCTACAGCGACTGTTATACTAACCCAATAACATGTCTGCTCTTTTGTACACACGAGGGATGACCTTGGTAGAGGCGGTGGTTGCTATCGCTTTGTTCACCGTGCTTTCGCTTGTGGTGACCAACGGCATCAGTGCTTTATATCGATACAATGCCTACACGTTTGCGCAGGCATACCAGGTGCAAAATGCGCGCAGTGGTATGCAGTCGCTCATTCGTGACGTACGAGAAATGACGTTCGGAGACAATGGCTCATTTCCGCTTGTGATCATGGAGCCACATAAAATTGGTTTTTATAGTGATATCGACCGAGATCAAAGCGTTGAGTATGTAGAATACGAACTCATTGCGACAACGACAGAGTTTGTAAAGCGGGTTTACAATGCAACCGGTACACCGCCTATTTACCCGGTTGTTCCTGATACTACCTACACATTGTCGCAGTATGTGCAAAATTTTGCGCAAAATATTAATACGTTTCGGTACTATACTGCTGATGGCACCGAGGTTACGTCACCTAACCGCATTACTGATGTACGGTACATTACTGCTGATATTATAGTGAATATTGATCCGGTACGTGATCCTGGTGAATTTACCTTGCGGTCGAGTGCGGCACTACGTAACGTACGAGAAAACATATGAGAACCTCACAAAACAAAGGTGCGCTGTTGGTCCTGGTGCTCGTTTTTGGCACAGTCTTCTTTATGATCATTGCGGCGTTTATGGGTTTTGTAGTCACACAGTCACGCCAGCAAATTGCGACTGTCGAGAAGGAGCAAGCTCTCGCCATTGCTGAAGCCGGACTCAACTACGCGAAGTGGTACTTGGCACATTATCCTGACGATACTTCTTTTGGCACTACCACAGTGCCGGTGGTTATGCCGTATGAAGATTCAGAAACAGGTGTAGTGGGAACGTTCACGCTCTCTGTTGCTAGTACGACGTATTGTGGTGAGGTGTCGAGTATCGATATTCATTCGACCGGCGCGACCGCAAAAGCGCCACAGCGTACGCGTACGGTGTATGGCAAATATGCTCGGCCAACAGTAGCTGAGTATGCTTACATTATTAACTCCAACGTATGGGCTGGTGATGACCGAGTTATTACCGGACCGTACCATAGTAATGGTGTGATCCGTATGGACGGTACCAATAACTCGACAGTGACAAGCGGACAAGCCAGCTGGGTGTGTGATGGCAGTTTGCCTTGTGAACCACAACATACCGGCAGTACGGTCAATGGAGTTTATGGTGATGGAGCAAATAGTGCATTGTGGCAATTTCCTGCTCCGCCGATAAACTTTACCGGCTTGACGCTCGACCTTTCGGCGATGCAGAGCAAAGCTCGGTATGGCGGAGGTGTTTATATCGCCCCATCACAGCAGCAAGGGTACTTACTGCGGTTTTTGGCAAATGGCACTTTTGATCTCTATAAAGTAAAAAGCAAGGAGAACGAGCCTCAAGGCAATGCGTATGGGCACGAGATGAACAAGATTAAAAACGCGCAGTATTTAGCAAACTACACGATTCCAACCAGTTGCCCACTCGTCTTTGTAGAAGACGATGTATGGGTTGAGGGTGACGTGCATGGGAAGGTCAGTCTGGCAGCGGCGGATCTTGATACAACTGGTGTTGATCCAACCATGATATTGCAGGGTGATATTAACTACTACACAGCAACATCAGGATTACTGGCCGTGGCGGAAAAAGATGTGCTGGTCGGGTTTGACGTGCCGGACAACATGACGGTCAACGGTATTTTTATCGCGCAGAATGGCCACTTTGGTCGCAACTACTATAGTCAGTACTCACATTGGCCAAGCAATTGGTCGCAATATGTGCTGCGAAACTCCTTAACTATCAACGGTTCAATCGTGTCCAATGGTAGTGTAGGGACAAAATGGGTATGTACCGATTGGTGGGGTAACGCGACCTACTGTTCGGGCTTTAACACACGATACAACTCATACGATCGTG
>QKBW01000020.1 GCA_003245875.1 Candidatus Kaiserbacteria bacterium | reverse complement strand
CAGAAAAATGGCATCGCCATTTTTCTGCGCGACACTTTTGCGTTACAATGCAGTACATGTATTACATCGTCGGACTGGGTAATCCCGGAGAAGAATATAAAGAAACCCGTCACAATATTGGGTGGCGGGTATTGGATGCGGCCGTGTCCGCCTGGCGGCTCCCACGGCCGCACCACAGCCAGCGTTTTGGCGGTACTGCTACCGATGGTGTGGTTGTCGGCGCAGAAGTAGCGGTGTTGTACCCAGAAACCTTTATGAATAATTCTGGTACGGCTGTCGCTAAGTTTGTGCCCAAAGACGCGTATGACCATTTGATCGTTGTACATGACGAAGTTGATCTCGCGCGCGGTACGTTTAGTATTGCGCTCGGTGGTGGCGCAGCCGGACACAACGGTGTTGCTTCGGTTATTGATACGCTGGGTACTCCGGAGTTCATTCGTGTGCGTGTTGGCGTATCCCCACTCCATCAGGAGACCGGCCGTGCAGTCCGTCCGTCAGCTGACAAGCTATCTGATTTTGTCTTAGGGCCGATTTCACATCACGAAGCGGGGGAGTACGAGATCATCATGCCAAAAGTCATTGAGGCGTTAGAAACGATTGTGACCAAAGGTGTTACGGTCGCGATGAATGAATTTAACTAAGCATCGGCCAGTATTGGTAGGGAGAGACAAAAATAGCCGGCAGCCCTTAGGCTGCCGGCCACCGTTATTCCGATGCTGCCTGCGCTCGCGCGTCGAGCCCTTGCAGGATTCTCTTGCGTTGCTCAGGTAAGAATCGCGGAAGGGCTTTGCCATAACGTTTTGCTACATGTTGAGCGAATCTCTCCATGGCATCAACGAGCGATTCTCCCGCTTTGGTATGACGCTCGATTGCTCCGAGGCTCTCGGTGCGCCGTAGGGATTCTGATTCGACTCGGCACCCCATTCGGTTACTCCTTTCAGACCAGGTCCATGTGACATAGTATCATAATTTGTATAGTAAGCACGAAAAAACCGACACATGAGTGTCGGTTTTTTCGTGCAGAACGTAAGTTCTACCCTTGTGCTTCCTTGAACGAAAGGGTCATACGTTGATCCTTTGGCTCAAAGAGGGTGATCTTGAAGTTGTAGACATTACCAAGTGAAAGCTGGCTCTTAAGATCTTCCTCGCTTTCAAACTCAGAGATGTGTACCAAGCCGGCGACACCTTCCTCGATAGAGGCCAATGCACCATGCTTGTTGTACTTAATGACCACGCCTGGCACGATCGAATCCTTCTTGTACTTCTCGGCAGCAGTTTGCCACGGGTTTTGCTTCAGTTGCTTGATTGAAAGTGAGATCTTATCATCCTTTACTTCAATCACCTTCACCTGAACCTTATCACCCACCTTATACAGTGCGCGGGTATCTTCTACCAAGCCCCAGTCGAGCTCAGAGATGTGTACCAAGCCTTCGAGACCATCTTCGATCTTGACGAAGATACCGAAATCAACAGCACCGGTCACCTCGCCAGAGAGTACGTCACCCACTTCGTAACGGCTGACTTTCTCTTCCTTCTCCTCCTTCTCTTGCTGACCCTTCTCAGAGAAGATTAGTTTACCTTCCTTCTGGTCAGCGGTGATGATCACGACTGAAAGGAACTTACCGACCAAGCCCATAAGCTCAGAGAGGATCTTGTCCTTGTCGCCATCGGCAACGCGAGGGTAGTTTTCAGCGGAGAGTTGTGAAGCAGGCAAGAAACCCTGGATACCTTGCCAGTCGAGGATAAGACCACCCTTGTTGGCCTCTTTGACCTCGAGTGAAAGCACGCGCTGCTCTTTCTGGGCCAATTCGGCATCGCTCCAGATAAGTGCCTGGCGAGCTTCCTTCAATGAGAGCTCGATATACCCATCTTCATTGCCGGCATCAACCACCTTGGCGGCGATACTGTCGCCGAGGGAAACTTTACGCAGGATGTCGCGTGCGTTCATGTACTCACGGCCGTAGATAATACCGGAGCCGAACGGATGCAACTCAATAAAAACACGAGCGCGGCCGATTGCCGACACGGTGCCTTCTACAATGTCGCCCTCACGTGGGGGCAACGGACTCGACTCAAGCATGGTATGCATGCCTGTCGTAGTTGTATCTGTCATTATTATATTGTTATTCCGACGACACGCGTCCGCTCAACTGTTGCTCATGGCCATGGTCCGTGAGAGCGGGGTTAAACGTGTGTCGCTAGAAGCTATTAATCTTCTTACGAAGTGCTCACAAATATACTGTATTTTCCTGATTTTGCAAGGTGATGGCGCGACAGGGCTGCGCTTTCCTCTAATGTTGCTAGGGGCACCAAGCGGCAAACTGTCCGTGCGAGTCCTCCGCAGCAAAGCGAGGACTGGACGAGACAGGACAGTTTGCCGCTTGGTGCAAAACTGCTTATCTGAAACAAAGTAGAAAAAATATCCCCGCCCAAGTGAGACCCGGGCGGGGTGGTGGCATCAGTAGCGAAATTTGATGCCGAGCTTGGCGCATTCGTACGGGTGCTCGCGCAGCCACGACTCTGTGGCCAAAATGAGCACCACAGCATCGAGCAATGCCGCCAGACCGTTGCGAACGGCTGGCCAAAAACGATTGGTCATGGCGATGCCTCCTTTCCAATTATTAAAACTACGCTTATTTCCGCCAGGTTGCAAGGCATTATGTGAGAAAACAAGAGCGATGCCGGCCTTCGACCCAGGAGGGAATGTCGTGTATACTAGTGGCACTTATATATTGATAATGTTCTGAGTATGGTTATCACGCATCACGGTGGACAGTGTTTTAAGGTTTCATTTGGCGATACAACGCTGGCTTTTGATCCAATCGACAAAAAGTCAAAAACGTACGCGCCGGTCAAGTTTGGTTCCGATGTGGCATTTATTTCGATGAAGCACCCCAATTTCAATGGGGCAGAGCAAGTAGCGCTTGGTGCTAAACAACCATTTGTCGTGAACGGTCCGGGTGAGTATGAGGTTGGCTCGGTTACAGCCCGAGGTTTTGGTGTCGCGACCACCTACGATGGGCAGGAGCGTTTTGCTACCATCTATCAAGTGTTGCTTGAAGAAATGAATATTGTCTTTCTCGGACCAATCAGTTCAGCGGTGATTGATCCCAAAATACTTGGTGAGTTAGGTGAAATCGATATTCTCTTTGTACCGATCGGCGGTGGAGATGTCTTGGATGTGCCTGAGGCAGCAAAACTTGCTACCAAGCTGGAGGCCAAAATCGTGATTCCGATGCATTATGATGAGCGGGCGCTCAAAGCCTTTTTGAAGGAAGAGGGAAGCGAGGGAGTAAAACCACAGGAGAAACTTACAATCAAGAAGAAGGACCTGGTTGGTGCAACCGGACAGGTTGTGGTGGTGGAAGGGTAGAGAGATGGCGGCGGGCCTTTGGCCCGCCGCCCAAACAAAAAACCATAAATATGAAGCAGTGGCTCCGTGACATGCGTAACAAGTCCAAGGCAGCAAAAGACCGCCTCGCTTTTTTTGGTGCCGTACTTTTTACTGGTGTGGTCGCTGGGTTTTGGATGCTCTCATTCCACGCGTCTGTCCCAACCGTGGTCGAGGATAAAGGATCGTTTGATGAAACAAAAAGTGCGTTTGCAACATTTTTTAAGAGTGCCAAGGTTCAAATGGCGACCGTATTGCAGCGTGACGACATGTCTGCAACTTCAACCGCCACCACTACTATCAGTGAACGCGCTCCGGCAATTGTCATGCCTGATCTGTCTTCTTCGTCACCAGTGCGGGTCGAACATCCGATTCTGATCGCCACCAGTAGCGCAACAACGACGGAGTAAATTTGCTCTATAGTATCGGGCAATCTTTATAAAATATGGTATACTAGCGCCATATTTGTCACATTTGTCATTTAAGTCATGCCGAAAAAAACTGAGACCCCAAACCCGTTGCCTGAACAGCCTGGAATCACGACCCAGAGCCTTACGGCCGAAATGCAGACAGCGTACCTCGACTACGCGATGAGCGTGATCACCAGTCGTGCATTGCCTGATGTGCGCGATGGTCTGAAACCTGTGCATCGTCGCATTCTTTACTCAATGCGCTTAAATGGTCTGACGTCCAGCGCTAAGTTTAAAAAGTCTGCGACCGTGGTGGGAGATGTGCTCGGTAGTTTTCACCCGCATGGTGACGCAGCGGTATATGAGGCAATGGTAAAACTGGCTCAGGACTTTAGTACTCGCTATCCGTTGGTACTCGGACAAGGTAACTTTGGTTCCATGGATGGTGACTCGGCTGCTGCTTATCGTTATACCGAGGCCAAGATGTCCAAGATCGCTGAAGAATTGTTGCGCGATCTTGAGAAAGATACCGTTGATTGGCGTCCCAACTTTGATGGTACCAAAAAGGAACCAGCCGTTTTGCCGGCAGGCTTACCAAACTTATTGCTCATGGGTTCTTTGGGTATTGCGGTTGGTATGGCCACCAACATCCCACCACACAACTTGCGTGAGGTGGTCGCTGCCATCGGTCATTTGATTGATAACCCATCAGCCTCGACTGACGACCTTTTGCAATATGTCCAAGGTCCTGATTTTCCAACCGGTGGCATCGCTTTTAATAAAAAAGACATCATTCATGCCTACACCTATGGTAAGGGTGGGGTTGTGTGTCGTGGTGAGGCAGAAATAACGGAAGATAAGAAAGGTAATTTCTCGATCATCATCACGTCGGTGCCATATCGTGTTAATAAGGCTGACCTGCAAACCAAGATCGCTGATCTGGTACGTGACAAGCGTATTGAAGGCATTAAAGAGATGCGTGACGAGTCAACTAGTGATGTGCGTATTGTGATCGAGCTCAAGAGCAATGCAAACCCGCAGACAGTCCTTAATAAACTCTATAAGCATACACAGCTTGAAGATACCTTCCACTACAACATGGTGGCGTTGGTTGACGGAGTGCCGCAGACACTCTCTCTAAAAGTGGTTCTTGAGGAGTACATCAAGCATCGAGCCGAAGTGATTCGTCGTCGTACGGCATATGATCTCTCGAAAGCAAAAGATCGCGAACATATCTTGCTGGGCTTGAAGAAGGCACTGGATCACATCGACAAGATCATCAAGCTCATTCGTGCTGCTAAGGACGTACCGACTGCGCACGCTAGCCTGATGAAGGAGTTCAAGTTTTCTGAGATCCAGGCACAGGCTATACTCGATATGCGTTTGCAGAAATTGGCAGGCCTCGAACGCAAGAAAATAGAAGATGAGTTGCGTGAAGTACAAGCGCTCATTAAAGAACTTGAGAGTATTTTGAAGAGCAAAGCCAAGATGATGAAGATAGTGAAGACAGAGCTGGATGAGGCGGCTGATAAATTTGGTGATGATCGTCGTACAAAAATAGTTAAAGGTGGTGTAAAGAACCTTTCTGCTGAGGATTTGGTGGCGGACGAGGAAAGTGTGCTCGTGTTGACTAAGGGCGGGTATGTAAAACGTACCAACCCGAGTGAGTATCGCACTCAAAAGCGTGGAGGAGTGGGGGTTGTTGATCTGAATACCAAGGAAGAAGACGTAGTCACTAATCTGGTCACGACCTCGACACATAGCGACTTGTTGTTCTTCACTGACCTCGGTAAGGTGTATCAGTGTAAGATGTATGAAATACCAGAGGGACGGCGTGCGACCAAAGGTAAGTCGATCATGAATTTCCTCTCACTTTCTGCGGAGGAGCATGTCACTTCAGTGTTGCCGGTCCGTAAGGAGGACTGGGAGGGTACCTGGTCTCTGACCATGATCACGCGCAATGGTGTTATCAAAAAATCAGACGCATCTGCCTTCAAAGATGTGCGTCGCAGTGGTTTGATCGCCATCACCCTTAAGGCGGACGATGCATTGATCGCAGCGCGCTTTACTGGTGCGGGTGACGAAGTTGTATTGGTGACTCGAGGTGGGCAGGCAATACGCTTTAAAGAAAAGGATGTACGAGAGATGGGCCGTACGGCTGCTGGTGTAACCGGTATGAAGCTAAAGAAAGGCGATGTGATCGTGGCAGCTGATATTCTAGAAAAAGGCGCGACCGGACGTGAGGTGTTAGTGGTAATGGAAAATGGGTACGGAAAGACGACACCAGCTAAGGAATATAAAGTACAAAACCGTGCAGGTAGTGGTATCAAAACCGCCAAAGTAACGGGAAAGACCGGAGCAGTGATCGGTGCAGCAGTTTTGAACCAGGAAGATAAGGCAGAAGGTGAGTTAGTGGTGATGAGCAAAAAGGGACAGGTCATTAAATTGCCTCTGAAGGATGTACCAAGTCTTGGACGCGATACCCAGGGTGTCCGCGTAATGAAGATGCGCGCCGGGGACAGCATTGCCAGCATCGTTGCTTTTTAGAAAGGGGTGCTAAAACCGGCGCTAAGAGAAACGGGGTTTCTTTTAGCGCCGGTTTTTGTTCCCAGTATGAACCGTAGCCATCACTGATGTACGGTACAATAATGGTACATGCTGCTATTTCAATATTTTACTGTTTTGGTAACGGAATATATCGTGCCGGCGATTTTTGCGTTTGGCTTAATCTTTTTTATCTACGCAATCATTAAATATTTCATTTTGGGTCCAGGTGAAGAGCCGGTGCGTGAAGAAGGTCGTTTGTATTTTATTAAAGCCAATGTCTGGTTTCTTTTGGCTGTGGTGGTATATGTGGCCGTGTTTGGTATCAACTCGCTCTTTAATTGGATGATGTCACTTAATACCAGCTTTCAGGAAGATACTCGAGTGCAAGTGGTGCCTAATGTACCTGAAAGTCGTTGAATAACTTTACACTCGTTATCTTGTGAGTGCGGTATACTATCTTTGTATGTCTTCTGAACATAGTGAACGCTTTGTAAAGCCAGAAGTAGTGTCATCACATTTTCATATTCGACCCGGTGAGGTTGTGGCAGATTTTGGGGCTGGTGTGGGATATTTTATTCCGGTCTTGGCGGAATCAACCGGTCGTACCGGCGTGGTCTATGCCTGTGATATTCAAAAAAATCTAGTGGAAACAGTGGCTGGTTTGGCACGGTCAAAACAATACAACTGGGTTAAGCCGGTCTGGGGAGATCTTGAGAGTGTAGGCGGAACTAAAATACCGGACCGTATTGTGGAGGTGGGTATTTTGGTCAATACACTCTTTCAGATTGAAGACAAGCAAACGGGAGTTGCTGAGATCATTCGCGTGATGCGCCCAGGGGCACGTCTCTATATCATTGATTGGACAGAATCGTTTGGTGGCCTCGGGCCACAGCCACAGTCAGTATTTACTGAGCGCGAGGCGCGCGCTCTCTTTGAAGCCGCGGGTTGTACTTATGAACGCAACTTTCCAGCCGGCCCCCATCATTACGGTATAATGTTCCGTATACCATAGTATGCCAACCTCACGACCGTTTCAGATCGTTCTCATTGTTGCATTTGCTTTTTTGGCGCTCGCCAGTTTGGTATTAATTCGTTTCTACAAGGCCCCATCTTCCACTGCGCAATTAGCCTATGGCGAAGCGGTGACCATCTGGGGTACATTACCGTACCAGACGGTGAAAGAAGTGCTTAATAGCATTACGGATAAAGATGATGCGTTTTCAGTGGTTGATTATGTGTACGTACGCCCGGAGACATTTTCAAATGATCTGGTGAACGCTATTGCTGAGGGGCGATCCCCGGATCTGGTGATCTTGCCGCATACGGAGCTGGTTCGTCAGCGAAGTAAGTTGTTACCCATTCCCTATACCACAACTGGCTTCTCTGAGCGCGAGATCAAGAGTCGTTTTATAGATGGGGCGGAAATATTTGCCCTGAATGATGGTTTATATGCGATCCCCTTGCTTGTTGATCCGCTTTTGATGTATTGGAATCGTGATCTACTCGCTTCTGCCGGTTTCGCTAATCCGCCACAAACATGGGAACAGTTGGTTGGAAGTTATATAACCACTCTAACAAAACAAGATGCAGCACGCGCACTTAATCAAAGTACCGTTGCGTTTGGGGAGTATCGCAACGTAGAAAATGCCTATGGTGTTTTATCGGTTTTGTTGTTACAGGCCGGCAGTAAGATGGTGAGCGAGCAGAATAACAAGTATGTGGTGGAGCTTAACGATAATGTGAGCAGTGGTCGACCCCCATTAGAAAGTGTCCTGCAGTTTTATGCCGATTTCGCCAATCCGGCGAGTTCGCTATATACATGGAACCGCGCGCTGCCGCAAGATCAGTTGCAGTTTATTGGTGGTAGTTTGGCTCTCTATTTTGGCCACACTAGTGAAGCTCCGTATCTGGAGGACAAAAACCCAAACCTTAATTTTGATGTAGCTATTCCACCACAAGGTTCGGGTGCAACAGTGCAGCGAGATTACGGTACGTTTTATGGGTTGGCAATTCCACGAGCGTCGAGTAACCACAATGGTGCCTTTAATGCAGCGGTTGTACTTGCGAAGCCAGAAAACCAACAAAAACTGGCGCGTGCCCTTACTATGGTACCGGTTGAGCGTAGCTTGATGGGTAGTAGTGATGGTGCTTTTGAGGCAGTAACCTATCAAGCGGCGTTGATTGCGCGGGGTTGGTTATCACCAAATCTTTCAACCACAAACAGTGCATTTCAGACTATGGTTGAGGACGTTGCCAGCAACCGATCTACGGTAAGCGAAGCCGTTCGGGATGCTCTTGATAGAATAATTTTAGCGTATTGAGTATGAATAAAAAACTTTTTGTAATTCCTGCCGTGTTCCTGACATTGCTTTTTGGGCAGTTTTCACCGGTATATGCTAATGGAGGTTCTTCCTCGTATACTAGCTCTGGAAACAATACCTCTACCTATACTAGCTCTGGAGACAATACGACAAGTAGTGGTGGTTCCATTACATTAACCAACCCACTAGCCGCCAACAGTCTTACTGAGTTCTTTATGTCTATCCTGAGCATCTTGCTTATCTTTGCCGTTCCTTTAATCGTTCTCTACATCATCTTTGCCGGCTTCCGATATGTAATGGCTCAAGGAAAACCGGAGGAAGTAAAAAAGGCCAGTCTGGCACTTCTTTATGCAGTTATTGGAGGTCTCATTATTTTGGGGGCCAATATTATTTTGGCAGTTATCCAAGGCACCATTGATGCCTTTGGCGTGTAATGATTTTCTATGGATTATACTTTCTCTGGATTGGTTGGGATGCTAGTAAGCCTAATATATCGTGTGGTGCCACTTTTGTTTGGCTTAATTTTTTTGATCATTGTTTGGCGGGTGGTAGACGGTTGGATCATTCATGGTGGCGATCAGAAGGCAATCGACAGTGGTAAAAGTACGATTATTTCCGGAGTTGTTGTTCTGGTAGTGTTAGCAGGTTTGTGGGGTTTAGTGGCTTTGCTAAAGAGCTCTTTATTTGGTTCATAGCTTGTATTGTTCTCCACAGCAAACCGTTAAATCACTCATAAGCTAGGTATAATATACTTACAAAGTTAATTATTTTAGAAGTATGAAAAAATTGATCACAGGAAGTATCGCAGTTCTAACACTCTCACCACTATTTGCTTTTGCACAGCTTGGTGAGAATAATTTTGGCAAGATCGGTGATTCGGTCACCAACGTTATGGGCTTTATCAATGGATATCTTGTTCCTTTGGTATTTGCTGTTGCCTTTATTGCATTTTTGTGGGGAGCCTTTAAATTTTTCATTCGATCTGATAAGACTGACGAACGAGACGAAGGAAAACAGTACATGATCTGGGCGGTGGTTGGTTTTGTACTTATGGTTTCTGTATGGGGTATCGTGAATGTCTTGGCAAATGGTCTTGGTCTCAATGATCAATCCATCCGCAATATTCCTGAGATACCAACCACCCGATAGTGATACGTGTCTGATCTCGTTGGAAGAGCGTAATCTTCCAACGTACTTAGTTACGTATGATAGCTTACGCTGCTGGAACCGATATTGCACTGCGATTTGTTGCCAAGATCAACGAGATTATTGTGGTACCTCTGATCGTGCTTTTGATGGCTATTTCGGTGCTGGTCTTCATTTGGGGTGGGCTGCAGTATGTACTGAATGCGTCTGATGAAAAGGCACGAACGTCCGGCCGGCAACATCTTTTATGGGGTGTCGTTGGCTTCCTGGTCATGGTGTCGGCGTATGCTATTTTGAGTATTGCTGCCAATACTTTTGATATTAGTGTACAGGATAGTGCAGAGGGAACCTTTTCCGGCCCACAATTGCAGTAGTTCATAAGATTCCATATAAAAAAGAGCGCCGTCCCGGGTGGGGCGGCGCTTTGTTTTGGTTGGCGGCCTGGCGGCCGCCAAAAGGATCATTTGGATGGGAAACACCCTGCGTCATTCAGTGCCGCCCGGCTCGAAGATCGGATGAGAGCGAACTCAGCCGGCTTTCCCGAGGTCGAGTTGATCTCGATACCGTCCTCGACGTTGCGGTGCCTGGTTTCCCAAACCCCGTCATCGTCAAGGTCCTCATCGAGGCACCAGAGGACGCCAGCAAGGTTGATCTTCATGGGCGGTTGCCCAGCCGGCGGGGCGGTGAAGTATTCGTTCACCGCTGGCGTGATTGATCCAGACGAGCCCGTCCCTGTCCATCCCCATGAGCTGAAGTCTGTGGACAGCAGAAGGATGAACCCGGCGGACAACAGTATCCCACCGAACATACCCGTCGCATATTTCCGATAGCTTTTGCGGCCAGCGGAGTCTTCCGCTCCCAGGTTGGCCGACGAAGTTGCGGTTGTCGACATTCTTGTCGCCTCCTACTTGTTTTTGCCCAGGGTTGCCTTAAAGGCAGCCGCAGCAGCTGCAGCAGCTTCTGGCGACAGATCGCCCAGGCCGTTGATGTTGAAGTCTTGGACGGTGTACTTGATGTCGCCACCTTGGCCGCGGGCGGTATTGAGGGCTGCATTGAAGGCGGCTTGCGTGATCTTGCCTTCAGCCAGTCTTTGAGAGGCCAGAGCAAAACCGAACAGGCCGTTTTCTTCTTGGTCTCCGACAAGAGCACGGCCGACAGCGTCGAGCAGTGCTCTAGTTTCGGCACCAGCGTCACGGGCTTTCTGCACTTGCGGCGTCAGGTCGATCGACTGGATATTGACGACAGGTACTCGGATGCCGAACTTTTTTGCCAGCTCGTCAAGCAGTGTGCCTTGGAGATGACGCCTGGCTTCAGTTTCAACGTTGGAAATGTTGGTGCGAGCGGTGTCGGAGGTCATCTGCACGAGATGCTGGCTCAGCCAAGCGCGCACCTTTGCGTTGATGAACGGACCGATACTTGTTCTGTTGATCGCGTCGTACGTGTCCAGGTAGGAAGGCGCAATCTGGTAACCGATCTGCATCACAACATCTACACTGATGCCGTCGCTGCAGGCCACAGTCTCTTTGGCGTCGATGTCGATCACGTCGGCCGAGTAGTTGCCATCTTCACGCGGCTTGTCCCAGGGGTACCGGAAGCGAAAGAAGCCGGGGCCAAAGGGAATGTTTTCACCGTTGCCACCGGTTGCCAGTAGGTACTTGTTTCCACTCACCCGAAAATGCATTTCAGGGACCAAGTAGAACCAGAGCCCGACTCCGGCCGGGAGGCCGAGGAGCCACCCGAGTTGCGGCCATGACATCTTCAAGCCGATCAGGGAGAAGATGATGGTGGGAAGTACGAGAATAATACCAGTGGCACTGAAGAAGAAAGCGGCACGACCCTTTCGATCGCGGGTGACGTATTCGTCACGTGCTTGGAGAGTGTTCATTGTCTGATCCTTTCAAGGAACAGTGGTGGCGAGGGCGGAGCCCGAGCCACCAAGTTTATATGCGCGGCCGTCGCTGCCTTTTTCACTCGTTTCTCATTGCCTGTTCTTGTGCCTTAAAGCTAACAAGAGAGGGAAGAGAGGAGGGAAAAGGGCAGCGCCCGCTTATCCAGTATATTAGCACAAAAAACACTAAAAGTCAATGATACGGGGCCGTTTTTGCGTAGCAAAAACGGCCTAGAATAAAACGTTTTACATAATCATCGAGCTTTACTATACTGATGACCATGAAATCAAAACCATCACGAGATCTTCGCTCCCGGGCCGAAAAGAAGGCGGCAATACAAGCTGACGGTATCGCACGTACCACCGTTTCATTTTACCGCTATGTGCCAATTGCCGATCCGGAGGCATTTCGTGCAAAATTATTGGAACGTTGGGGGGCGCTTGGTTGTTTGGGGCGCATATACGTTGCCGCAGAAGGTATCAATGCTCAGATGAATGTGCCAACGAAACTCTGGGATCAATTTGATGCGTTTAATAAAACATTGCCTGAGCTACAAAGTGTTCCATACAAAATTGCGGTTGAAGAAGGAGTAGTGCCGTCATTCTACAAGCTCACTATCAAGGTGCGTAAGAAGATCGTCGCCGATGGTATTGAAGATGAAACGTTTAATCCGAGTGATACGGGCGAATATTTGACGGCCGCAGAAATGAACGAGTACATCAACAGCCCCGATGCTGTGGTGGTTGATATGCGGAACAATTACGAAAGTGAGATCGGCCATTTTGATGGTGCGGTGTTGCCGGATGTCGAGACATTCCGGTCTGAGCTGGTTAATGCGCCGGCTTTGCTGGAAAAGTATAAGGATAAAAAGATTGCTCTCTACTGCACCGGCGGTATTCGCTGTGAGAAAGCAAGTGCTTGGCTCAAACATAACGGTTTTACCAACGTCAAACATCTTAAGGGTGGCGTGATCGATTACCGACATCAAATCGATAGGGACAACTTGCCCAATAAGTTCAAAGGCAAAAACTTTGTGTTTGATGAGCGCTTGGCAGAAACTATCGGTGACGAGGTCATTGCGACCTGCCATTTATGTCATAAGGAAAAATGTGATACCCACTATCACTGTAAGTTCCAGCCATGCCATACACTTTTCATCGGCTGTCCGACTTGTGTAGAAAAGAAAAAAGGGTATTGCTCGTACAAGTGTCAGCTGTTAGATAAGTTACCTCCAAAATGGAAAAAGCGTTACGCGCGATACTATGCCAAAAAAATGCGTGGACACTTTAAGAAAACACCTCTGCGGAAGTAATATAGACTGGAAGCCAACAAAGCAGTCTAAAGCAGTTTGCTTTCTTAAAAAACAGAACACTGACGTACGTCAGTGTTCTGTTTTTTTTACCTTTGTCCGCCCACAAGGATTCGAACCTTGGACCTTACGGTTAAGAGCCGTCTGCTCTACCAGCTGAGCTATGGGCGGATAGTGCAGAGAGTGTAGCTCATTTGTGTTGAAAATTCAACACAGGTTATTGATATTTACACACACAGTGCGGGAGAGAGGACTTGAACCTCCACGGATTACTCCACATGGTCCTAAGCCAAGCGCGTCTACCAATTTCGCCACTCCCGCACTCTATGTACAAATATCTCTAACTTTTACGGTCAAGGTACTGTCTCGACCTAAGCCTCCTTCCGTCGACTTTGAGGCCAGGACGAGAATCGAACCCGTGCATGGAGGTTTTGCAGACCTCTGCGTTACCACTTCGCCACCTGGCCAAACTTAAATTGAACGGCACAAATTTGATTGCGTCAGACGCTTTGGTACTTGGCCGTGCGTACTACTGTAGCATTGATTGCTGCCATTACCAAGTAATTATGCTATTATTGGCCCGCCGCCGGGATGGCGAAATTGGTAGACGCGCAAGACTTAAAATTTTGTGGCCGCAAGGCCGTGCGGGTTCAATTCCCGCTCCCGGCACAAAGGAAATCAAATCGGCGTCGTCCTTTAGGCGACTCCGATTTGATTTTAACCCTTAAGTTCAGTATCGGGCAAGGTGCTTTCAACACCGCTTTCGCGAACGAGTTCATCGATGTGTTGACGGTGTCGTTCGCCGACGTCGAGCATAAAATCAAGGTGCGGCATTATCTTGAGGCGGTTGTGCTTCATGATTGAATGACGCATATCTTTGGCGCTACGATGGAGAAAGATCTGGGCATCTTTTTCGCGTCCTTCCGGCAGGGTGGTGTAATAGACGGTGGCATTACGCAGATCGGGAGAAATTGTGGCGCGCGTAATAGTAATTAACGGGTCCGGGTTTGCTTCACGAACAACGTAGGCTGCGACTGCGTGTGTAAGCAAGGTGCTCATTTTATCCTGGCGTTCGCTCATATTTAGGTCGTAACCAAATCAAAACATTCGATAATATCTCCCGGGGCCAAGTTGTCCTTACTTTCTAGCTGCATGCCAAATTCACCTTCGGTTATGGTAGTTACATTCGATTTGTGCTGCTGTACATTTTTTAGTACGCCCTTTCCCACCACCAGATCGCGCCGAATGATCCGTACTGGTTGCCCAGCTCTAACCTCGCCGCTTTCAACACGGCCACCCAACACGTGTGTATGTTTTTGTGTACTGAAGTGTTTGAGAATTTTTGCTGTACCGGTAACCTTTTCCTCTGTTTGCTTTGGTGTGCGGTTTTTGAGGGCGGTATCCAACCACTCTGCAAGTTCGTAAATAATATCAAAGGTGTTTATCTCTACACCCAATCGCTCAGCCAGATCGGTAGCTGCACGCTCAACTTTGACTCCGAAGCCAACAATAATCGCATTGGCTGTGGCGCTCACATTTTGTACGTCAGTAGCGGTGATGTCTCCCACGGCAGTATCGATAACGCGAATAGCTATGCGATCGGATTCAAATTTTGCCAGCTCATGTTCGATGGCCTCAACGGTACCGGCTACGTCTGCTTTGATCAGAATCGGCACAACCGGTAGGTTGGTAGCAGCAAATTTGGTACCGGCGGAATGGGCCGTCTTGTGTGCCTGCGCCTGCGCCTCGGCCTCTTTTTTGTTTTTGACAGTTATAAAGTCATTTCCTACTTCAGGAACTTCATTCCAGCCGATGATGCCAACGGCCTGTGAGAGGCCAGCCTCTTTGATGTTCTTGCCGGTGAAATCCTCCATGATACGCACTGGAGAGTAGGCTGTTCCCGAAACGACGAATTGCCCACTCCTTAGTGTTCCGTTTTTGATCAGGAGTGTCGCGGTGTTACCACGACGCTTATCTAGCTTAGCTTCAATAACTTGGCCGCTGGCTGGCAGGTCGGTGTCACCGGAAAGTTCCGCCAGGTCAGCTGTGAGGACGACCAGGTCAAGCAGGTCATCTATGTTGGTCCCTTGCTTGGCTGAAATACCTACCCACGGGATATCGCCACCCATACCTTCTACATATATTTCATGCTCGATAAGGCTCGTGTGTGTACGGTTGATGTCAGCGTCCGGCTTATCAATCTTGTTGACCGCCACAACGTATGGGATACCAGCTGCTTTGATGCTCTCTAGAGCCTCAAGAGTTTGCGGTTTAACACCGTCTTCAGCGGATACGATCAAAATAGCGACATCAGCAACATCGGCACCACGCAAACGCATTTTTTGAAACGCGGCATGCCCAGGAGTGTCGAGGAAGGTTATTTTTTCGGAGGAACCTTCTTTGGTGGTGTGCATGACCTCGTAGGCCGAAAGGTGTTGCGTAATGCCACCGGCTTCGCCGGCTACAACATTGCTTTTGCGGATGGTGTCAAGCAGGGTTGATTTGCCATGGTCAATGTGACCCATGACTACCACCACAGGTGGGCGTTTGATATTGGACATACGCGATCGGATTAGCGCTGAATAAAAAGTGCCCGTACTGTAGCATATCTTGCCGATAAAAGAAACGTGTGACATGATTAGTGTATGAAATGGGTACATGAATTGAAAAAGTGGGCGGCGGGCAAAGCCCGCCGCCCCGCGCGCCTTAATTTAGACTACGCAGCTGCGACACCACCACTGTCGGAGGTTGTGCAATTAATGCATCGTTTATCCTCGACAATTACCGGCAACCCCAGTGCTCTGCATCAAGAAGGCGTAATGGCCCGTAAAGTTATTGATGCGGCCAGACTTTCGGTGGCGCGCACCCTTGAAGTGCGCGAGGAGGAGGTACTATTTACTGCGTCGGGTACGGAATCCAACAACTTGGCCATCAGTGGGTACCTTGAATCTCTCATCAAATCAGGGCGTGCACCGCAATCGTGTGTGGTATTGACCACCGCCACTGAGCATCCTTCAATTGGAAAAGTGCTTGAATATTGGCAGCGTCGCGGGGTGCGGGTAGTTACGGTACCGGTCGATGGGTTTGGTTTTATATCGGAAGCTGCGTTGCGTGAGGCACTGAACCCTGAGGTAGTACTCCTGACGTTTGCGTATGGCAATAGCGAAATCGGTGTCGTGCAACCGGTGCGACGATTGGCTCGAATAGTGCGCGAATATGAACGGACACACGGAGTACGAATCGTTATACATTTGGACGCGTGTCAGGCGCCGCTTTGGCTTTCATGCCAGCCGCGTCAGCTTGGTGTTGATTTGATGTCCTTGGACGCTGGCAAATGCAACGGTCCAAAAGGAGTTGGTTTTTTGATCGTGCGACCGGGAGTGACACTAGAGCCGATTATTCATGGCGGGGGACAGGAGCGTGGCTTACGTGGCGGAACAGAAAACACTCCGGCAATAGCCGGTGCCGCCTTGGCTTTGTTGCGTGCGCAAGAAGGAATGGCAGAGCGCAGCGCGGCAGCTGCCAAAGCAGCTGCCGTGCTGCGTGCGGGTCTGGTAGAAATTCCCGGTGTCGTTTTTAATGGGCCTTCATATGACGAGCATAAGACCGTACGTTTGCCACACAATGTGAATATTTCCATTCCTGGTCTTGATACCGAATTTGCGGCCGTGGTTTTAGACGCTCATGACATAGCGGTGAGCACCAAGTCGGCGTGTAGTGGTGCGGGCGGTGGGGTAAGCGCCACTGTTATGGCTATTTCTGATGACGCCGCCCGAGCCCAATCAACCCTACGCTTCACGATCGATCCATTATTACGTCCGGAAGATATGCAACGTGTGGTGGAAGCATTGCGCGACCATGTCATGCAAATGCAAAAGGTTGACCAAAAAACAATATAGTTGCACTATATACTGGTCGTATTGTATGAATGTCTTGTTTGACTGCGTGACGCGACCTGTTTATTTTTGAATTTGAAACTATGCCTAACTTCAACAACTTTACCTCGCGTGCCAAAGAGGCGATTCGTAAGGCGCACGAGCTTGCTATTGAGCGTGGTCAAAGCCACGTGAGCCCCGTACATCTTTTGGCAGCACTTGCCATGCAGGACGAAAGTATGGTGATTGCCGTATTGGATAAAATGGATATTGACATTATCCAGTTCACTGATCTTTTGATCGATGCACTTGAGGGTACCGAAACAGGCGCCAGCATCTCGCAGTCATATCAGCTTTATCTCACCCCGGATCTCGCGAAAGCGCTCGAACATTCAGGACGTGTCGCAGAGCAATTAGGTGATTCATACGTGGGTGTTGAGCACCTCTTTTTGGCAGCATTGGAATATCCCGGACCAGCGGTAGAGATTTTGCAGCGAGCCGGCATTAACAAAAAGCAAGCTGCCAGCACCGTGCAAGAGTTGCGTGAACAAAACGTACAGGATGTTGAGCAACCAAAAAAGTTTCGCGCTCTCACTAAGTTCACTCGTAACCTTACCAAGCTGGCACAGGAAAACAAACTCGATCCGGTCATTGGGCGTGACATTGAGGTGCAACGTGTGATCCAGATTCTTTCACGTCGCACCAAGAACAACCCGGTACTTATTGGTGAGGCCGGGGTCGGTAAAACGGCTGTGGTAGAAGGTCTTGCTCAGCAGATTGCACAGGGCAATGTACCAGAGTCAGTAAAAGATAAAGAGATACTTTCACTGGATCTCGGACTTTTGGTGGCGGGTACGAAATTCCGTGGTGAGTTCGAGGAGCGCCTAAAGACCGTGATGAAAGAAGTAGAACAATCCGAAGGCAATGTAATCCTTTTTATTGACGAGCTTCACACCATCGTTGGAGCAGGTCAGGCGGACGGTTCGCTTGATGCTAGCAACATGTTGAAACCGGCATTGGCGCGTGGGGAAGTTCGCGTGATCGGGGCTACCACCTTAAAGGAATATCAAATGCATATTGAAAAGGACCCGGCACTTACTCGACGTTTCCAGCCGGTTTTTGTGGATGAGCCGAGCGAAGAAGATGCGATCGCGATTTTGCGCGGTATCGCCGAAAAATATGAACTCTTCCACGGCGTGCATATTACTGACGATGCGATTGTGAGCGCGGTTGATCTTTCGAGTCGGTATATCACTGATCGCTTTTTGCCGGATAAGGCAGTCGATCTGATTGATGAAGCAGCGTCGGCGTTGCGCATTTCTTTAGAAAACAAACCGGAAGAACTCACCATTGCCGATCGTAAGATTCGCCGCCTTGAGATCGAGCGCGAAGCCCTCAAGAAAGATGAACAAAAGGCTGAAGATACGAGCAAGATCGGCCCGCGTTTGAAGGAAATCGAAAAAGAGATTGCTGAATTGACCGACTCAACCAAAGCACTCAGTGCCAAATGGGTGAATGAAAAGGAGACATTGGACGAAGTGCGTGAGCATAAGAAAGAGTTGGAAACGTTACGTTTGGAAGCAGAAAGTGCCGAAGCCAGTGCTGACCTAACTCGAGCAGCAGAGATACGCTATGATCTGATCCCAAAGCTTGAGAAGAACGTGCAGCAGAAAATGACACGTTTGAAGAAATTGCAACGCGGGCGTCGTTTGCTTAAGGAAGAAGTGACAGAAGAAGAAATTGCCGCAGTCGTTTCTCGCTGGACAGGTATTCCGGCTGCACGAATGCTTGAGGAAGAAGCTAAGAAACTTTCTCGCATGGAGGAGGTATTGAAGGAAAAGGTGGTTGGGCAAGACGTTGCGGTGAAACTTGTGTCTGACGCCGTAAAGCGTTCTCGTGCCGGCATTGCTGACCCCAATCGTCCGATCGGTTCATTCCTGTTCTTGGGACCAACTGGTGTAGGTAAGACCGAGCTCTCGCGAGCTTTGGCGGAGTTTATGTTTGACGATCCAGATGCACTCATTCGTGTCGATATGTCTGAGTTCATGGAGAAACACTCAGTCTCAAAGTTGATCGGCTCGCCACCGGGATACATTGGACACGAGGAGGGTGGTAGCTTTACTGAGAAGATCCGTCGTCGTCCGTATGCGGTTATCTTGCTCGATGAAATTGAAAAGGCACACCCTGAGGTCTTTAATATCCTCTTGCAGGTACTTGATGCTGGTCACTTGACCGACGCTAAGGGCCGAAAGGTCAACTTCCGTAATACGATCATCATCATGACCTCAAACATCGGGGCTGAATACATTGATCGGATGTCCAACTTTGGTTTTGCTGCTGACCACGATGAGGTGACTCAGTATACGCATACGAAGGATCGCGTGTTGGAAAGCTTGAAGAATTACTTCCGACCGGAGTTTCTTAACCGTTTGGACGAGATCATAATCTTTGACATTCTCTCGCCTGAAACCATTCGCACGATCGTGGGTATGCAGGTGGCTGATGTCGCCAAGCGCCTGGCAGGAAAAGACATCACACTCACGGTTGGTGATGATGTGGCGGAATATTTGGCACGCGTTGGGTATGATCCAAAGATGGGTGCCAGGCCGCTAAAGCGGGTTATTCAAAGCAAGATCCTGACACCGGTTGCAAATATGATGGTGGGTGAGGGTATGCTGCAGGGCGGTACGGTAAAGGTATCAATGAAGAAGGGAAGTGACGACGAGCTTACCTTTGATGTGAAGAAGATGAGAGGGAGACGGTCACCGGTGCCAGTCAAGGAGAAGGCGAAGGAAAAAGTGGCGGTATAAGTGTTGCCAAACAAAAGAAAAACACAACTCCTAGGAGTGGTGTTTTTCTTTTTTTGTGCGCGTTAGGTTGAATTCGGTCACAGGTTGCTTATTATTTTGGTCCAAGTATTTCCAAAATAATAAGTACCTTCGACCCCGACTCCTTCGCAAGCTCAGTCCGTCTTTCGGATCCGTGGTCAAAATGAAATCAGACCCAACCGCAAGGGTTGAGTCAGTTTCCATTTGTGCGCCGGGTTGGATTCGAACCAACGTAGACATAAGTCAGCGGATTTACAGTCCGCCGCGATTGACCACTCCGCCACCGACGCGAATATTATGTAATTATGACAACAATGAATGGCCGTTAGTTTTCC
>QKBW01000064.1 GCA_003245875.1 Candidatus Kaiserbacteria bacterium | reverse complement strand
CCATCACTTGCAGTCTATGCGGGTACCTTAGCGTGGGCAATAGGCTATTTACCAACAATTAAAAAAGCCCACCTCTTACCCGCAAGCGAGAACACCCTTTCTTGGACTCTCTACACGATCGCAGCACTCCTTAACGTTGCCGCACTCACTACCCTCGAACCAGCCGTGGCACTACCGCCCCTATTGGCCCTTTGTTTGTCGGGTACTATTGCTGTTCTTCTGTTATCGTCAAAACGTACCACGAAGCAAGAAAGACCGATGGGCTCAAAGGGATGAAAATGTCACTCACCTAGATTGAATAAGCACGAATCATCGGCAAGCACCACTCCACACCAAATATCCTAAAACTCACACTACAGCAGTTACTCGAAGATATAAACCGAACCAGAACCGGAACCGCCATCATCATCACCATTAGCCCCAACCAGAGCCACTCCGCCAGAGATAGAAACTGATTTACCAAAATAGTCATCAACGGAGGCGTCATTAGCAGTGAATCTTGATTCTTGAGACCACGTCGAACTCGACCGAGTAAAGACATAGGCTGAGCCGGAGTTGGAGCCTGCATCATCATCATAATGCGCTCCAACCACGGCCACATCGTCATAGACGGACACCGACCAACCAAATTCATCACTCGCAGCGGCATCATTTGCCGTGAGCTTTGCTTGTTGACTCCAAGAAGTACCCGAACGAGTGAAGACGTAGGCAGAACCAGAGCCTGTAGCCGCACCGTTCTTCTTATACGCCCCTACTACAACCGTATCTCCATAAACCGAAACTGAATTCCCAAACTGATCATTCATTGCAGCATCATTTGCCGTAAGCTTTGCTTGTTGGCTCCAAACGGTGCCAGAGCGAGTGAAGACGTAGGCAGAACCAGACCATGATCCGTCATCATCATCAAAATGCGAACCAACAACGGCACTATCCCCATAAACAGCGACCGACGAGCCAAATTCATCATCGGCAGCAGCATCATTTGCCGTGAGCTTTGCTTGTTGACTCCAAACGGTGCCAGAGCGAGTAAAGACGTAGGCAGAGCCGGAGCCCGAGCCACCATCGTCGTTACCATGTGCACCCACGATAGCCGTGTCTCCAGAAACGGATACCGAGTAACCGAACGTATCGCCAGCGGCAGCATCATTTGCCGTGAGCTTTGCTTGTTGACTCCAAGAAGTACCCGAGCGAGTAAAGACATACGCGGTTCCAGAGCTTGATCCCGCATCATCATCATACGGAGCCCCGACTATAGCCGTATCTCCAGAAACGGATACCGAGTAGCCAAATGTATCACCAGCGGCGGCATCATTTGCCGTGAGCTTTGCTTGTTGACTCCAAGATGAAGCAGAGCCAGTAAAGACATACGCCGAACCCGAATTCGATCCAGCATCATCGTTACCATACGCGCCAATCAAGGCCGTATTGCCAGATATAGAAACCGTTGATCCAAAATTATCAGAAGCTGCCGGGTCGCCGGCCGGCAACTTTGCGACCTGACTAGACGGAACGGTCACAACCTCTCCGCCAGCCCCAACGTGCCCATCACAGGCGCCGCTTACGGGCGAAGGGATATCATTGGATGCATGATAAGAAATATTCGCAACCGTAGCCGTCAGACAAAACGTACGTGGATTCACTGAGTTGTTGACGGTATATTCGAATGTCGTTGTGTCTGAGTTTAGAACCCTTACGGTGGCAAGATCTGCTGGGTAGGTATCACCATGATCAATAGCATAGGCCTGAACTGCAGTATAGCCTTGGGCTACCGCGCTCTGAGCTGCGGCCTCTTTAGCCCTGTTGGTAACCCCGTTATACGAAACGATGGTCACCGCCGCGAGGATGGCGATCACCAACACCACAATAAGGAGCTCAACGATCGTAAAACCTTTTTTGTTTTTACAAAACATAGATTCATTTTAGCATAAGCAATATCGATGATAACGCTTCTATAAGCCAGATTATGCGATTAGCGTTGCGTATTCCTCAATACTGGAACTGTTTGTGAGTCCTAAATACTGATCTTTAGCCCAGTACGAATACGACTCGGGGTTTGCCAACAAATCAGCCGCATACTGAGACCAGCTCATCCATTTGTAATCCTCTACCTCAAGCGGGTTCGAGTCTACCACAGACGATGCACGTGCAACATAGACCGGACAAATCTCGTTCTCAATAATACCCTTATACGGTGGCGTTCTATACCTATAATCCGGTAGGACGACTTGAATATCACACACTTCCATGCCCAGTTCAAACATTGCGCGACGTCGAATAGCCGACTCGTCAGACTCACCGGGCGCCGGATGTCCACACACACTATTCGTCCACACCCCCGGCCATACACCCTTGGTCTTGGCACGTTGCGTCACTAATAGCAAACCGCGTTCATCGAATATGTAGCACGAGAACGCCTTATGGAGTGGCGTGTCTGGTCCATGGACATCGACCTTTGACATCTCGCCAATCTCGCGCCCGTCATCACTCAATAAGACTACTTGTTCGTCTGTCATAATATCCCTTGAATATCTTATAAATCCCGTTCCAGTTTTAGCGCAAATGGTTTAAATCCATACGACTCGTAAAACTGGATTGCGTCCAAGTTACCTGCATAGGCGATCACTAACATATTCTTCGCACCTCTTTCCTTACACCAATTATCAAGTTCCGAGACAAGATGACGACCAACTCCGGAACGGCGATATGCATCCTCAACATAAATATTATCAAGCTCACAGCGCAGAATGGTATCCGTTGAGTCTATCTCGCTCTCCACGTGACCCGTCGCGTATCCCACTAGGCGACCGCCCTCCTCCGCAACAAAACAGACACCGGTCTCGCCACTGATACGTTTTTTAAAATAAACTTCACCAAAATCTTCAAGCGGCCAACCAATATTAAGCCGGGGATCGTACGGAAGGTCATGAAGGAATAGCCTGTGGTTAAGTTGCCGAATCTCTTCTATGTCATTCGGTTCGGCTTTTCGTATATTCATAGACGTATTATATCAAAACAAAAACACCTTACGCGAAGGTGTATATGTTTGGCTGGGGAAAAGGGATTCGAACCTACCATCTCCTTTCTCAAGACTCGCTTGATGTTAGCTTCGTTTGATCAGTTAATCAAGTCTGAACTTGGTACAGCGTAATGAGCGAAATAATTACTATTACATTGATACAGATTAAAACAAACCCTGCTTATTAGCAGCAATCTGTGCGTATTCGTATATCTTCCGTTCCCATACTAGCTTGGAATCTTTAAAATCTTTTGGATCAATAAAAATTACTTCATCGCCATCATCCCCTGGCTCAAATGCAAAATTCTCGGGCTTTACGGCAAAAATAATTCTCATTTGATATAAGTTGTGTGCATTCAAATATCTAGGATCTTCAACAAGTATCACTTTATATTCGAAATTACCCTCTAGCGATACTTCTTCGTGAAGTTCACGAGCCAGAGCATCACGAATCGTCTCACCATGATCAAGACCTCCTCCTGGAATGTCCCACCAGTCACGATCGGTTTCCTTAACTACTAAAACATGACCTTGCTTATTAAGAATTACCGCCTTTAAAGAAGCACGGAATAGATAATCATCACGCCTTGTGCTCTCTGGGTGATTAATCTCTCCGTTTACGCTTTTAGGTTTTGTCATAAGCTAATTGTAACAGACACGAAATAATTTCTCTTATACACTGAAATTGGTACAGCGGGCAGGGTTATAACTAGCTTCTATGTAATAGTCCTAGACCTAAAAGCCCTCAGATATGATATCCAGAGGGATTCGAACTAAAAAACCGACCAAATGGCCGGTTTTTGTGTAAACTGTATTATCACTAACTGATTGAAATATATATTATGCAATCAGGTCTTGTTAGTTGCAATACTTGGCTGGGGTGGAGGGATTCGAACCCCCGAATGCATGGACCAAAACCATGTGCCTTACCACTTGGCCACACCCCAACACGCTCCCGACAAGCGAGAACTTTCCCATTTTACCATTTTTCAAAGGTGTTCGCTAGCACCATGAAGACAGCAGAATATACACGTCGTAAAAGATTCGCTACAATAGCAACGGCATGACCATCACGCTTATCACACTCGGCTTTTACTACGCGGCGACTCGTAGTATTGATGCGTACAACGTACGCTTCTTCATTGCCGCACCCGCATTCTTAATTATTTCGACGGGCTTTGAGTATGCACTCGCAAACGCCCTATCGAGTGGAGGCGAGTCATTCGATGTCACAGCCTTTCTGACAAAGTTCATACTCATAACTGGTATTTTCTACCTTTTAGAACGCAACCAAGAAGACACCCAGCTATTCACATGGTGGCTGATCTGGATAGTTGGCTTAATCCTTGTGATGGTGTTATAACACCTATTTGCGAACCGATGCGCGCTTTTTCACGCCCGCAGACTTCGAAACCTGAGCAAACTGATCTCGAATCTCGAAAAGAATATACCCGCCGAGTCCGAGGAACACAACTCCCGCAATACCAGTTCCTACAAAACTAAAGAGATTCAACGAAACAAGTTGCGAGAATAGATCAACAACCACAGAAAGTACACCCAACACCCACACATAAAATAGAAGCGTCCAACCCTTACGTTGACCCTCTTTTAGAGGCTTGACCGCAAACGCAAGCAACGCAACGTCAAGACCGCGAAACAAGAGGACGACAAGACCAAAGATGAGCACCCAGCCAACCACTGAAGCAACCACGAAAGAAGTAAATGCCGCATAGGTCGCAACACCACTTCCGAGTGCCAATGCGCCCAACAAGCCAAACAATGAAAAAGCCGATAGGATTGCCAACACAAGCACAATCCACCAAAGATTCTCCTTCAGCCACACTCGCCCACCCTTAGGAAGGCGCGGAAGCTTCAGCGCCTTATACTGCGCCTCAACGTACGATTCTAGTTTTGCCAATAATTCCATACACTCTCCTTATCTTTTAAGCTTACCCGGCCACAAGCCCCAAGAGGCCCACGCCATTAACAGTCCGAGCGCCACGCTGAATGGTACCATCCACCAGCCCGCAGGCACCGGCAGCGCGCCAACAATACCAGCCGCATCTACCTCTCGACCGGCGACCATGATCATCACCGACAACCAAGTCCATGCAACCGTCACGAGCCACCCGCTCACCATGCTCACCCACCTAAACAGTACTGAAAGCTGCATGCGAAGCAAAAAAGGTAGCGCAAATACCTCAACAGTCACCAAGATTGCACCAAAGATCTGCCAATAAACCATCGAAAAACCAGGATTAAATGTGGCAAGAAGAGCCAAGAATTCATCAAAAGTAAACAACTGCCCCAGAATCATCACCACCAAGATTGATACCATAAGTATCGCCATTTGCGCCGACTGAGGTGAGCGGGGCTTTTTTGCGGGGTATGATTTTGCAAATCCCTTCATGGCTCTCAGTATACGTGAGCGGTTTCACTATGTAAACTTGTTGTGTTTTTTATCATTATGCTTGCGCTTTGTGAAGAAAAACGGTAAAGTAGCCTACAAGCGAACGTTACAAAAACAAAAACACCACAAAAAACTGTAGCTCATCGCTCTACGATATCCACCACAACAAGAAAGTCCGCACTCCGCGGACTTTCCCCTATTTCTCAGCTTTTTGCGAATTTGCTACTCGCCACTTTTCAATCTCGGCGTGATGCCCGCTCAGCAGTACGTCTGGCACCTTCATGCCCTCAAACTCTGCTGGCTTCGTATACTGAGGAAATTCTAGTGTCTCTCCGTCAGAAAAACTCTCAATCTCCGCACTTTTCTCACCACCAAGCACCCCAGGAAGAAGCCGCACAATACTATCAATAATAGTCATCGCGGGAAGCTCTCCACCCGTCAACACATAGTCACCAA
>QKBW01000069.1 GCA_003245875.1 Candidatus Kaiserbacteria bacterium | reverse complement strand
CAGCCCGGTTGGATTTTGCAGGGGTCGATATTGTCAGAACTCCAGACGGTCCGCTACTTTTTGAAGTAAACAAAGCGCCTGATGTAGACTGTTTCAATTCGTCTGTTGATAAAAATATTGGAAGAGAAATTGCTAAAATATTTATAAAATAAATTTTTTATTTTTACCAACCATCCATTCAGCAACAGCCGCGCTTATATTTTTATTTAGTGCCTTCTCTGCACCACGCCAGCCAGGGTTTTCATTAGCCTCAATAAAATACAACTCGTTATCGTCTGCGCCCATCATTATATCAACACCAACAATGTCCAAACTGAGCTCAGAGCTTACCTTTTGACCAATCTCTGAAAGTTTTTTTATCAGTGCAGTATCAGTAACAGCCTGACCTGTACCTCCTTGAGCAATATTGGATTTAAACATACCACTCTTTGGATTTCTTTTATATATTCCGATAATCTCACCATCCAAAACAAATACCCTAAAATCTCCATCGTTCGGAATAAATTGTTGAAGCAGTATATCTCCCGAAAGATGTTTGAGTGCTTCACAATACTCTTTTTCTGAACGCACAAGAAAAACCTGCTTCCCCTGCATGCCGATAGCTGCTTTAATTATAAAATCGCTACCCAGAATTTTCTCAATTTCCTGGTATTTCTGGTTTGTTGTATACAACAACGTCTGAGGAACTTTTACTCCTGCCCGGGATACCAAGACTGCTTGATATAATTTATGACCAAGTAATACGTTTTGGAGAACATTTTTATTCACAGAATAAATATTTTTATCGGTCATACGTCCTAGTAAATATTTACCCGCCACCCCAAGACCGGCCCGATAGTACAAAACATCACAATTGAGGAAATTGGCTCCAAAATTTGGTCCTACGGCTTCATCTACCGAAAAATGAGGTTGAACAACGTTAACTTCAGCACCTCGTTTCATTAGTTCCTTCGTGAGAGTGTCAACCTCATGAACTAGTGTACCTCGTGAGGTGAAAATACTAACCTTCATTACCTTCGATACTTACATCATTTGAATTATTCAGTAAAACCGCTTCATTCACCCCCAACGCTGTCTCGATCTGGGCGATAAAGTCATCATAGGTGTTGAATTCCATTTTTTTGCCGTTCAAGACGAAGGTTGGGGTGCTGGTGAAACCTTTATTTAGTCCGTCTTTGAACCCAGATCGTACGGCATTAGCAAGTGTTGGTGCGCCCAGCTGCAGTTTGAATTGCGTAACATCAAGCCCTAAGTCGGATGCGTATTGGATAAAGTAGCTGGAAGGATTAGCACTGGCTTCCCAATTAGCTTGGTTTTCAAACAACTTGTGGTACATCTCCCAGAACTTGCCTTGTTGTGCAGCAGCCTCTGCCGCCACAGCGGCATCAACCGCGTGTGAATGGATGGTAATCAGCGGGAAACTCTTGTATTCAAAACGCAGCTTATCGCCATATTTTGCTAATACCTCATCAACAAACGGCACCATAGCAGCACAGGCAGGACACTGAAAATCACTATATTCAACCAAGGTCACGGTTGCATCTGGATTACCGGTTATATGATCGGACAACGTCACCCCCTCATCAGCCTTCTGAGCAGCTGTGTGTGCGTACCACATCGAACCAAGTAATGCGACCGCAGCAATTGCAAAAAATATTTTCCACGCGTGTTTTTTCATATGTGCATTATTGTACCAAACAAATGTGACATGACGAATTTTTTGCAAAAACTTTGTTTTTATGTTGTAATGCTTTGATGGCAAAGCGCCCATTCATACGTAAACAAAAACGCAAGCGCCACGGCGCCAACTTTTGGGATACTGAATATACTGAGGGTGGACACCTCAAGCTCTCTGACGAAGCAGCGGGTGACCTGCAGAAGTTTTGTCGTTGGCTGGAGCGAGAGACCGGGCGCGAGATCTTAAACCCAACAAAATCAGTCGCCGACTTCGGTTGTGGTAACGGCAGAAACCTGGTCTACCTCAGTCAAACGTTTGGCATGCGTGGTGTTGGGTACGACATTTCTCAGGCAGCTATAAAGATCGCTGTATCGGTCTCTACAGCACTGCCCCTGCAGTATGAAGCGCGTTCTATCGCTGGAACATTCCCTAAGATCGCAGACAACTCACAAGCGCTTGCGCTTGATATGATGACATCACATTTTCTTTCGGCCGGAGAACGCACCGTGTTGCGTGATGAGATCTTTCGCACACTTGAACCTGGTGGCTATTTATTTATGAAAACACACCTCGCCGACGGCGACCTACACACCCGCAGGTTACTGCGCGACATGCCCGCTAAGGAAGAAGGATCGTACATTCACCCGGTTATGGGTGTAGCCGAACACGTATACACGGAAGACGAGTTGACTACGTTCCTTGGCGAGCGATTTGAGATAAAAAAGATATACCGTTCACATAAACACGTACGTCATGGACAGGCTCGTAAACGACGAACTGTCGCGGTGTATGCGAGGAAACCATTGTGGTAAGGACGCAAAAAGGGAGAGCATTTGCTCTCCCTTTTTGCGTCCTGATCACTCCCCCTTTTTTACTATCGTCAACAACCGTTCATATTTTACCCGCCGTTCCGGCATCGTTGGTGCTCCAGCCTTTAAACCGTAACATTTTGTACCGTACGCAAGATCAGCAATGAAATCGTCCATGGTCTCACCACTTCTGTGACTGACAATACATTTCACTTTAGCTTGATAGGCACGACGCATAGTTGCCAAGGTATCAGTGATGGTGCCGATCTGGTTAGGCTTTATTATCAAACCTGAAATTGCGCGTGCCCGCACCGCTTTACGCACCGATGATTCGTTGGTAGTAGTGAGATCATCACCAATAGTCACGATATCCTGATGCGCCTTCTGGTACCTGGCAAAACTCACCATATCACTTTCATCAAACGGATCCTCAACATAGCGTAATTCTTCAAAGGTATTATGCAAAGATTCGTACCAAACCAACTGCTCCGCAGCAGTGCGATGTTCAGTGCCACAGTGATATTTACCACTCGCTACTTCATAAACAGCACTGGCGGCAATATCGGTACCGAGTGAAATCGGAACATCAACATCACTTTGTGCAATAGCATCACGAAGATACGAAAAAGACACCAGCGGATCAGTAACACGGATAGCGTGCCCGCCCTCATCTCCGACACTGCGATTGCCGGTCGTATACGCCTCTTCTATAGCAATGGTGAGTTTCTCCCATACTGCCTCCGCCACACCAAGTGCCAACGCGACATCAGTCGTTTCAGGGATAATCTGATGCTCTTGAATAAAACTGCCGTACGGTGCATGTGCTCCGCCGTTGATCATATTTATGAAAAGACGCGGCGCTTCTGCCTGTGGCTGCTCGCGAAAGAGTGTTTCAATGTATTGCCAAGGCTCTTGATTACGGCTCGCGGCAGCGGCGCGAAGCGCCGCTACACTCACTCCCAACGCTGTGTTACCACCAATGCGAGAAAAACTCTTCGTACCGTCAAGCTTATGCAGGAGGGCATCGATACCCGCTTGGTCGGACACTTCGTGTCCGACCAACGCCGGAGCAACCACCTCCATTAATTGCTTTAGTGCTTCCTCTGCCGGCAGTGCTACCACCTCGCGAGAGCCGGTACTCGCCCCGCTTGGCACACTAAAGTTCCCTACGTGTTCCCCTACTACCACGGTAACCAATATGGTGGCTTTGCCACGCGAATCTTTAATGGCACGTCCGGTTACAGATGTAATGGCATGACCCTTCGGTGTTGTTTTTGCGTTTAACCACAACACCAAGTCAGACACATTGGAATCGAGCAAACCAGTTACCATATGTCCTCCAGTCGCCTCAAAGAACGGGTACGAGTTTTGACAGGTCGTATAATCTTCAAGCTTCAACCGCAATGCCTGTGCCTGTGCCATCGTGTGACCATCGGACAATGCACCGGCGGCTTCGGTATTATCGCGACCATCGGACGCGAGTGAAAGAAACGTCTGGCCGGGCGAGAGAATTGATGCCATGGCCAGCGCCAGCGCATCATTGCGTCCACCTCTTCCTTTGCATCCATCTGGAATAGTGAGTTTGGTCTCTCCACCAAACAATACACAGGTACCCGGCGAGGTATGCGCAGCCACGAGTGCGCGCACCTCTTCGTGTGTGTAGTAACAATTATTTCCCAGTATCTGTGGCCGATAGCCCAGCTCCATTGCAGCGGCAGCTGCCGCATCCAAAGCAACCTGATTAGACACCACCACAAAGTTATGTACTTTTGCAAAAAACTCCGGCTGCTTTGGTGTTTCGTTCAAGGTGAAGTTACCGAGACGGTACTTTGTTATCACCTGTTGTGCATCAGTAACGGTGGTTTTGTCAAAATAGGTTGGACCGGACGCAACGGCAGCTGCGTCCCCTCCCGGCACATCAGAAAAAATCAATCCAACAACCGTTGCGGGGTAAAGGGCGGCGGCAAGGCCGCCGCCCTTTACCCTCGAAATATGTTTACGTACCGTATTCAACTCTTCGATTGTGCCACCACTTTGCAAAAACGCAGTATATAGCTTCTGCCCTTGCTCACATTCGCTCATTGTGCCACACAAAAGAGCTGAACCGCCACCGGAAATAATAGCAACTACTAGATCGTCCTCAGTCGCTTGATGCGCGATCTCTTCGATATGACGAGTGGCAGTGTAATTTTGATGTGACGGCATCGGGTGCGTTCCCGTATAAGTATCAACCACCTGACACATAGCTGGAGCCAAACCAACTACCGCTCCCGCTCGCACATGTCCATCTAAAATATCTTCCAATACCTGTGCCGCCTTGCAACTAACCTTTCCAACGCCAACAATATAAATATTTCTATAGTTGGCTAACACAAATTCATGTCCATCTATCTTCAACACACCATCGGTAACCAACAACCGCTTACGTAACACAGTTTCTGTATCAATGGCTGACAACGCCGCTTCTGCCACCGACAAAAGGTCGCGCCTTTCCGGCGTTATCGCTATATCCTTACTGTTTTTTATGATACTCATTATGTCACTACGTTCTGTGGTTCACCGGATGCAAAAGAGGCGATGTTGGTACAAGTGATCTCAGTAATCTCCCGTTTTGCCTCTTTAGTGTTAAAACCAATATGCGGAGTAACAATAACGTTCGGCATATCGATCAACGCGTGATCAGCCACGATAGTGCGCCACTCCACCGCCTGTGTCTCATTGTCTGCCAACAACGCCACTTCATCACGCAAATCATGTTCACTTTCCAACACATCCAAACCTGCTCCGGCCAACTTTCCAGACTTTAGAGCAGTGACCAGCGCTGGTGTATCAACAATTTCACCACGAGCCGTATTGATAAGGTAAGCGGTTGGTTTCATCAGAGCTAAACGCTCAGCGTTCATCAGATGGTGCGTAGCCGGCAGTGCTGGCACGTGGATAGTTACAATATCAACCTGTGGCAACATTTCCTCAAGTGAAAGATACGTGACGCCTTTACCTACCAACTCTTCATTCTCATGCGGATCATACGCCAGTACTTTCATACCAAGCCCCAGCGCGATCTGGCACACATTGAAACCGATCGCACCGGTACCGATTACCCCCAAGGTCTTACCGCCAAGATCAAACCCTTCATAGACATCAAGCGCGCCAATAGTTGAAAGTTCTTGTACATCCATATAGGCCTGATACGCCTTACGAGAAATGGCAAACATGAGAGAGAACGCAAATTCTGCGACCGTGCGCATCCCGTAGTGAGGCACACGAGCAACGACCACATTACGCGCCGCCGTGGCTGGGAGATCAATATGATCAAAACCAACTGACCGAGTCGCAATGAGTACCAAATTTGGCAACTGCTCAAGTACCTCCTTGGTCACCTGATAATTAACAAACACTGAGAGTACTTCAGCAGACTGTCGTACCTCTTCCGGCAATTCTTCGATGTTCGTACATTCAAACACCTCATGACCTGCGAGTAACGACTTGACCACTTCCAATTCCCCCGCATAGGGTCGCACGTAAATAACTTTCATATGAAGACATTGTATACCGTCTAGCTATAAAACA
>QKBW01000032.1 GCA_003245875.1 Candidatus Kaiserbacteria bacterium | reverse complement strand
ATAAGCAGTACTGACTACAGCACCTATCACTAGAATTATTGTGAGCAATTTCTTCATTTTCTTAATTATACTCTTTAAAATACTGTAATCTCGCACGCGCGAGTTTCTTCGACAGGGAACGAAAAACAGCTAGCCGCGAGCGCATTATTACAACGCACTAACAGCTAGCTGTCAATGGCGGAGGAGGTGGGATTCGAACCCACGGAGAGCGTAAACCCTCAACGGTTTTCAAGACCGCCGCCTTCGACCACTCAGCCACTCCTCCATATGGTCATTCGACGTGCAAGGATAGTAGCAGATAATCACAAAAAATCCAACTCATGCTATTATGCCGCTATGCGATACATGGGAATTGACTATGGGAAGAAACGAGTAGGAGTGGCACTTTCAGATGAAAGTGGCACGCTTGCTTTTCCTCATGAGGTGCTTAAAAATGACACCGCTCTCTTAATGGCCTTGGAGGATATTATTGCCCGCGAGGAGGTGGGTGAGATAGTTATCGGTCATTCACTCAACAAAGCGGGTGAAGAAAATGAGATACACAGCGCAGCTATGGAATTGATGAATGATCTTACGTTGGCGCTTGGTCTACCGATTCATTTGGAACCGGAGCAATACTCGACGCAAGAGGCGATTCGTTTGCAAGGGCGAAACGAAAAGACAGATGCCGCTGCCGCTGCCATTATATTGAATAGTTTTTTAAGTAAACAGAAATAAATATGAGCAATGAACAGAATGTGGGGGAGGAACAGGTGGTAGAGGGGGGCGTTGGCAAAGCCAACGCCCCAACACCAGAACCGGCGTACATTACATATGATGATTTTGCCAAACTTGAGATTCGTTTAGGAACGATCGTAGAGGCTTCTGTCGTTGAGAATGCGGACAAATTGTTCCGCTTCAAAGTTGACTTTGGTGATTATGAACGGCAGATCCTCTCAGGCATTCGAGAATTCTTTTCCGGTCCGGAAGAATTGGTAGGAAAGCAATGCCCATTCGTGGTAAATCTACAGCCGCGGGTTATTCGAGGTTTTGAAAGTCAGGGTATGATTCTGGCTGCCAGCAACGGTGACTTGTTTGGTCTCTTGACTCCACATCAACCATTGCCACCAGGTAGTGTGGTTTTGTAGAGTAACTACACTACTTTCTATGTGTGGTGTCGTATAATGAACACATGTCGTTCTTAACTGCACTTCGTTCTTTTGTGCCACCACCACAGTATCTTCGTATTCCTCATGCAGGAGTGGATATTTCAGATACTTCATTAAAGTACATTCTATTTGCTGATGCCGGAAGAACAGGAGCACACAAGGAAATTGCTACGTGGGGTGAGCTTCCAATTCCGGAGGAGACTCTTTCCGGAGGAGAGATAAAAAATACTGAGAGGCTGATTAAAGTGTTGACTTCACTGCGGCAACAACTCCCGACACCATATGTACGTGTGTCATTGCCTGAAGAAAAAGCCTATCTCTTTGAGACCGAGATCAAACGAGGCACATCATACAAGGAGATCAGAGGACAACTTGAGTTTCATCTGGAAGAAAATGTCCCACTTTCGCCGCGGGATGCGTTCTTTGATTACGCCATTCTTGAGGAAGGGGGTATCGATGATTCTTTGACTGTGTCGGTGACGGTCTATGCCCGTGACGTAATACTTAATTACTATGAGGTGTTACATGCAGCTGGTCTTATCCCGGTTGCCTTTGAAGTAGAAGCACAAGCAATTGCTCGTGCAGTATTACCTGAACATGATCTGGGTACCCACTTGATTGTAGACTTTGGTAAAACACGTACCGGTATTGGTATTGTGTACCGAAACAAGCTTACCTATACCTCAACCATTGAACTTGGTGGCGCAGAGCTTTCCACTGCCCTCAGACGGCAGCTGGGAGATTTGCCGGAAGAAGAACTTACTACCATCAAAAACAGCCAAGGTTTATTTCCTGGTGTCGCATCCCATGATGTTCGCGATGCTCTTATTTCTACCATGTCTGCTATCAAGGATGAGATCGCACTTCGTATTCAATACTGGGACAGTCATTCAGCAGAATTGCCCGGTTACGAAATAAGTTCCGTGATTCTTTGTGGGGGGAGCGCCAACCTTAAAGGTTTGTCAGAATATTTACGCGAGACATTGGGTGTCGAGGTAGAGCTTGCTGCGGTATGGCAACACGCTTTTTCACTTGATGAGTACGTACCGGCTATCGATAAAAGTCATTCGCTTGGGTATGCCACCGCAATTGGTTTGGCACTTGGTAACTATTCATAGGTATGGTTAATTTACTTCCTCCAATAGCAAAGAAAACTATTTTACGCGAATATTGGTTACGGGTAGTTACTGTGGCTGCTGTAGCGGTAACAGCCAGCATGCTGCTCCTGATAGTTTTACAATTGCCGAGCTATATTCTCCTTACTGGCCAGCTGCGGGGATACCAAATGCGTTACCAAAATGCACAATCAGAAAAAGACTCATTAAAGCAAGCTGAAGATACTGTACGTTCACTCAATGCACTGGCTGAGCACTTGGATAATGCAACTGAGGAGACAAAGCTTTCCACGTATGTTTTAGCACTCGAAGCCCTTAGTGGTGATAAGATACAGCTCTCATACTTCGCTGCTGAACGAAACACCAACGGCCAGGTGGCAGCGGTCACCATTCGTGGTGCTGCAGCAGACCGTACTGCACTGGCTGATTTTAGTGAGGTGGTGGCCAATGACCCACTCTTTGTTGAGGCGCCAGTGCCGATAGGAAATTTGGCCAAAGACAAAAATATTGACTTTGAATTATCAGTTAAAGTAGCGCATGAGTAATATGGCAACTCGACCACTCATCACGGCACTTAGCACCTCAATACTGGCCATCACCAGTGCTACAGGTGCTTTGTGGTTGGCGCATACGAATGCCATAGAAGCAACAAGGTTAGCAGATGTGCTGCAGACGCTGCATGATGAGCAGAATACTATTCATGATCAGGGTGTGCTGCGTGAACTTTTGGACACGACGGTCACAGAACGGGCAGAGTTGTCCTCATATGTGATAAACGGGGAAGACGAGACCATTCGTTTTTTGTCACGCATTGACAATCTTGCGGCCGTATACGGCGTGACCCTCTCTACCGATTCTTTGACCATTGTTCCGAAAATTCGGAAACCATATGCTGGATTGCGCGTAGTGTATTCATTTAAAGGAAGTGACGAAGCCGTCCGTGTGTTTATTGGAGCTTTGGAAACTATCCCATACAGCAGCACCGTTACTGCGTTATCTGTTACTAAGACAATAGACGAGCAGACCGGCGTAACTCTTATCAGTGGCTCTGCAACGTTACTCGTTTCAACAACTCAATCATGATTACCAAAAAAGATATGCTAAAGATGGTGCGACAAGTATATCGACAAAGTCGCGGGTTTCAATTGAAAAAAAGTTGTGATCCAGACCGCGAGTGGTTATTTATCCTATTTGGTACTGTGTGTCTATTGGCATCTGGAGTGGTATGTACCGTAATAGCGTATAGCAGATATGATGCCCTAGAAGCACAGGTAACCGACACCACTTCATCAGTGGTGCGTTATGACAAGGCAACCATAGAACGTGCCTTGGAACGATATCGCGACAAGGAAGCTGCTTTCGCCAAACTCGAGTACACTACCCCAACAGCGACAACGATGACGGCAACATCCAGTGGGCAAACAGTAGATGATCAAAACCCGCTTGATCAAATGCCACCTTCAACAAGTGTACGAGTAGCAAACTAGCGATGTGCGTGTTCAATACGCTGTCGCATAAATTTTGTTAATTCAGTGACCTGCATCCAGAGGAGTGCCCATAGCCAGATAGCAATAACATAGGTGAGAGGCACAGCGGTCATAAAGATACCGAAGAGTGCCAAGAGGGAAGCGACTAGTTGTGTAAGGCTGGTCGCCCAAATAACTTCCTTGGATGGGAGGAAGCGCCACCACCGTTTTTGGGTATGTGCGACATAAATAAGCAGGTGCCCACTGACCGTCATTTTCAGGAAGAAGAGTGTTTGGATCTGGTCCCAGGGAAGATGGAACACCAGGGTTGCTAATGTCAGCATTAAGGTACTATTGAGGATACCAACAGAACCGTAGAGTAAACTCAAAATGAAGCGTCGACGGACATTGATAGTTGATGGCTTTTTTGAAACAGCAACGCGATTAAAGGCGAGTGTGATGATGGGGAGGTCATTGAGGAGTGCCAAGAGAATAAGTTGTAGCGGTGTAAGTATCGGGAGTGTGAGGATGACACCAAACAATGCCACAGTGACAATGAGGCGGAAACTTTCAGAAATGCGGTAGATTGAATAGCTGTAGATGCGGGCAAATATTTTGCGTGATTCCGTCACCGCATTCTTGATAATGCCAATACCGTCGGATGTAAGCACTATATCCGCGCTGCCTTTAAGAGCGTCGACCGCATTGGCAACCGCAATACCAATGTTTGCCGTCTTCAGAGCAGGGAGGTCATTGACCCCGTCGCCGGTCACTGCGACGACCGAATGTCGACGTGCCAATTCAACCAATGCTTTTTTGTCCTCGGGATATACTTCGCTGAACACGGCGATGTTTTGAAAATCAGACTCGGTGAGTGAGTCGATCTTGGTATCTTGGCAGGAAATAACATCTCCACGCAGATCGAGCGCGGAAGCTATTTGACGGCTGACTGCACGGTTGTCGCCGGTCAACATTTTGACCGTCACACCATTTTCAAACAAGAAGTCGACAACCTCTTTAGCATCAGTACGCAACTCATCAGACAACAAGAAAAGAGCTACTAATTCCATGTCCTTTTCCTCGGCTTGACCGTTGGTATCTGTCGGAGCAATCGCTAAGGCTAGAACGCGAAACCCATGGTTGGCAGCGTCTGCAACATGCTGCTCAAATGCGGCGGCCGTTTCTTGGTCCGTCTGTGAAAGGGAGGCTACTACCTGTGGGGCACCAAGTGTGACTCGCAGGGTGATGCCGTGGTTGTTTATCAAAACTGAGCTTCGTTTGCGTATGGAGTCCGGAGGAATAACATCCAATACTTCATATTCTGTATAAGGAGCATTGAGTTTTTCGGCGAAGTCTACGACAGCTTTTTCGAGTGTACGGTAGTCAGGCTCGGTAGTTGTGATTGCTGCCAAGCCGGCTGCCTCCTGCTTACTATGGGAGCCGAAGGTAATGACCGACTGCACTGTAATATCATTTTTTGTGAGAGTTCCGGTTTTGTCAGACAGTAGCATATCCACATTGGCCATATCTTCAAGAGCAGAAAGTCGGCGCACAATGGCTGACTTTTGTGAAAGAGCAAGTGTGCCGATGCTGATGATCAGGCTCATCACCACCGGCAGGGCAACCGGGATGCCTGCAATAAGGAGCGTGAGGTCAAAGCGAATGATTTCGTAGATATTGGTGCCGGTATAGAACCAAACAACCGAAATAGCTGCCGCCAAGAGTATACTGATAAAACTTAGAAATCGAGAGATAGTCAGAATGTCTTGCTCAAGGATACTGCGCCCACGTTCTTCTTCACTTGCGGCTACAACATGTCCAAAACGAGTACGCGCTCCTGTCTGTAATACTTTTGCCCGCAGTGATCCTCCTGCCACGAATGTGCCCGCCAGGATAGTGTCGCCAACATTTTTATCAATCGGTAAGGACTCACCGGTAAGGGCGGATTCGTTGGTTGCAGCAGCTGTGGCTTCAATAACTTCGCAGTCGGCAGGAACTACCGAACCGGAGGTAAGTTCGATGATGTCGTCGGGGACGAGTGTACGAGAATCTATTTTTATCCAAGCACCGTCACGTAGGGTACGGACCATGGTTGTCACTTTGTTCTTGAGAATTTTAAGTGCGTTTTCGGCCTTATGTTCGTGCCAGAGTGTGATGCCAAGATTAAAGAAAAAGAGGGCAAGGATAAACCAACCGTCGAAGGTTTTGTGTAGGATGAAAGAGAACATTGCAGCCGCTATCAGCATAAGTGGAATGGGGGCAAAAAAACGCTCGAGCCACTTTTTGAGGCGATGCTGTTTGGGCTCAGGCAGCTCATTGGTACCGAATTTCTC
>QKBW01000027.1 GCA_003245875.1 Candidatus Kaiserbacteria bacterium | reverse complement strand
AACATCAGGTTCACGTACCACAACACCTTCGAATGTTTCAGTGCCAATAGGTGGGCTGGCCTGCGGCCAGCCCACCTCGGCCACCTCCATTCGTGCTGCTCCAATCGCCACAGCAAACAAAAAGGCTGCCAATAGTGCAACCATCTTTTGATGGTCACGCTCTTTATACACTCGTACGACAAGAGACAGGGCAAGTGCAACCAACACGATTGTATAGATAACCGGCCACCCAAAAACAAAAAACGAGCGGAGGGCAATACCGCCGACCACTCCAATCGCAATAGTATAAAACCATTGTGCTGACATTATTTCATTGTAGCAAAGATGATGCCCGGGTGCGCACAGCGCAACCCGGGCTTTTTTGCGGCGTACGCCGCAGGAACTGATTCAGGCCCAACAGAAACCTAACTTGTCGGTTTCTGCGCTGCTTCACTCTTTCGAGATCAGCAGCTGGGCTTTACCTCCCCAACGGAACGTTGGGGTGTCGATTCTCGTCACCCGATTCCCCAACCGGGAAAGCGGGATTGAAAATGTCGTCGTAGCGAAGGTGAGGCATTTCAGCCTCCTCATTTAGATTTCGTACAGGGCGACCGGCGTGACGATATCCCTCCTAGGGCCAAGCACGCCTTACTAATTAAAATACCTTTTTATTTACCTATACGTCAAGCAAAAATGATGTGCAAACAAAAAAGCCGCCCGCAGGCGACAAATGTTAGAGAGTGGCAAGGCGCGCCAGGGCGCGCCTTGCCTGGTCAGAAGGGGAACAACGGGATCGGGACTGGTGACGGAATCACCACGTCCCAGAGCAGCAGCCTCCGCTCAATCTGTGGCCGCCAACGCGGCCCTCGATTGTGCAACGGCTGTTGCTGCTTGGGCGGCGGCTGACGATATCGGACAGACGCTGGACGAATGTGCCGACTCATTCCGCCGGCACCATGTGTTCGATGTGATGGATCCTGTCCTTGAGGAGAAGCTTGCGCTTCTTTTTCTTGGCCAGAACTTCATTCGGAACCGACAGCTGGCCTTGCAGCCTGTCGATTTCGGAATGGATCTCTTGATGCTGACGACGCAGCGATTCCAGATAGCTCTCGGACATACGCCCCTCCGTTTTTGCTACACCACCTTAGCGCAGCTCCAACGCAAGAGACTATCAAACAATTAACTTTCTTTCAAGGGTGTAGTACCACATGGCCACTTAGCATAAAGGGGCGTAGGGTTGTGTGTTTGAAGAAACTTCCCCAAACTATCGCCGGAACGGCGTTTCTGAAAACACATAACCCCATGCCCCGTACTTCATCACTTCCCATCCAGAGCTTCATTCACCAACCGATCAGCCTCTTTGTTTTGCGCGCGCGGCACGTGGGTGAGCGTGAGGTTAGGAAAGGCAGAAACACGTAAATTATGGATCTCAATAAAGAGCGGTACGAGGCCTGGGTCCTTGATCTGATACTCATTGTTGAGTTGTTTTTTTACCAATTCACTGTCGAGTCGTAACTCAAACATCATCGTCTTTGTGTGCGCACCAAAACGCTGCTTCAACGTCGCCAAGGCGGTAGCTACTGCCTGATACTCTGCAAAATTATTAGTGGCATTACCAATTGTTTGTTTGACTTCCGTAACCACCTGATCTTTTTCATCAACCACATGCACCCCAATTGCTGCCGGGCCAGGATTACCTCGTGCACCACCATCAGTATAGACCGTTATTTTTTCCATAGTCACCACTATACCATAGTGGCTCACCGTATTATTTACTCCACAGCAACAATGCGCAATCGTGTTTGTACACGACCCATAAAGGACGAACGCTCAATGTGTGCCAGCAAAGTTAGCGGGGTGTGGTCATCGACCGATACGCCCAATCGTTCCGGAGTTACAAAAAACGCAATCGCATCAGTCTTCCCTAACCCCGTCTCAAAAATCATCTTGGTATGCGCGCCACCTTGACCGAAAGTTACAATTGTTTGCGGAATGATATTGGTAAAACGAAAGAGTGGCTTGGGGTTTCCAACACCAAACGGAGCTAGTGAAAGGATTTCATTAACAAAGCGAGTATCAAGTGCAGCAGGTACTAGTTCGATGGCTGGCGTTGCTTCCTGTGGAGCAAAGGCTGCTTCGCCGAGTGCGTGAAAAGCGACATTCAGTACCTCGCTGGCTTGATGCACCATATCATCAAAAAGCGAAAACCCACCCGACGCGTGATGTCCGCCAAACTCAGAAAAAATTTGACGTCCTTCCTCCATCAAACGGATCACACTGCCCGCGCCTCCGGCGCGGGCCGACCCTTTAAGTACACCACCTCCATCGCGCCCCCATACAAAAGCCGGTCGTGTGTGTTCTTCAGCCAATTTGTTGGCAACCAAACCTGCGAGTGATGGCCGCCATGACGGGTTACCAATCACAATAACCGCCGGTAACTCACTCATATGATGCAACATACTGTGTGCCTCACGCGTCATGGCGGCAACGGCACCTTTGCGTTCATTATTTAGCTTCTCTAGGTGCGAAGCTGTGGTCGCCGCTTCGGCATCATCAGTCGTCGCCAAAAGACGAAAGGCTGCTTCAGGGGCATCCATACGTGAGGCAGCGTTGATACGAGGGCCGATGGTAAAGCCAATATCATCTTCAGTGAGAAATCGCTGGTTAGTGTGTTGCTTGCGCAGCAATTCACGTAAACCCGGACGCCGTGATTTCTGCAAAACAGTCAGACCATATCGTGCCAAAATGCGATTCTCTCCCACCAACGGTACCATATCGGCAATGGTAGCCAGCCCCACCATATCAAGCCACCACTTTTCTCGGCCCGGTGGCACGTCGTATGCACCGGTAGAAAGCAATGCCTGTACCACTTTAAATATCACCCCACTGCCACAGAGGTGCAGAAACGGGTACGAATCACCTATTTTTGGATTAACCAGAGCCACCGCATCTGGCAACACGTCCTTCGGCTCATGATGATCGGTGATAATAACATCAATGCCGAGCGTGCGAGCCGCCGCCACTGCTTCAATATCGGTCGTACCACAATCAATAGTAATAATAAGCGCAGCGCCGCGTTTAGCCAATTCTTCCACCGCCGCAACCGTAAATCCAAATCCTTCATAATGCCGGTGTGGAATATAGGAAGAAAAATTTTCGTACCCAATAGCTTTGAAAAAGTCGTGCAGTATCACCCCACCCGGGATACCGTCACAATCGTAATCACTAAAGACAACAATGTGTTCGTTATTTTTAATTGCCTCTCCTATACGAGCAACCGCCTTATCCATATCATGCAACAAAAACGGATCATGTAATCCTTCTTCATACCCACCTGAGAAAAAGGCATGAGCGGCGTCGACGGAGTCGACGCCGCGTTCACGCAGCAATGCATCAATGATCGGGTTTCCGTGTACGCTCGTTTTTGCCATCGCTTCATGGTAGCATAAGGCCATTACCGTAAGAAACTGTCCGAAAAACATATATGAGTCACAGTATTTTTACCAAGATTATTGACCGAGAAGTACCCGCTCACTTTCTCTATGAAGATGAGGTCTGTGTTGCCATTCTCGATCGTTTTCCGGCCGTGAAAGGACAATCATTGATCATTCCAAAAAAGGAAGTCGGCTACGCCTTTGACCTTGATGACGACACTTACTTACACCTTTTCAAGGTAGCAAAGTTAATTGGCCAAGCTTCAGATAAGGCACTTAATGCCGAACGTACCTGCTTGGTCGTTGAGGGTTTTGATGTCCCGCACGTGCACATCAAAATCTACCCGGTTGAGAACACCGAAAAGGCACTCGGCGAGATCATGCCAGCCGGTCGTGAAGCAACTGATGAAGAACTGGCTCTAGTAGCCACCGAGATCACCGCTGCTTTGGCCACATTGCAATAACTTTGTGTAGTACCGTGTTGGCGGAAACAAGCACCGCAGCAACTCCTGAGCAAACTTCCCCAAACTCTGGCGCGAAGCGCGTTTGTGAAACAACACTACGACGGCGTTTTAGTTCTCTATTTCTTCATCACCGCATCAATCCCCGCCAGTGTGCCGGTCTCTAGGAAGGTGAGCATCGCCCCGCCGGCAGTCGACATAAAGGCAAAACTCTCTTGGCAACCAAGTTCTTCAATAGCAGCTATGGTATCGCCACCACCAACAATGGCATACGCTTTGGAATCAGCAATAAGCTTCGCTAAAGCTTTTGTTTGCTCACCATAGCCAGCCTCAAAATTACCCAACGGACCGTTCCATAATATGGTCTTGGCAGCAGCCACATACGGCCGTAGTTGCTCGATACTTCCCGGGCCGGCGTCGAGAATCCGTTCATCTTTTTGTACTTCATTCGGTGCACAGACACGTCGTCTCCCTTCTCCATTTTCCACCACAACATCCATTGGTAATAATATTTTTTTATGTGTTAAAAGCGGTGAACCCACTAAACTCACTGCCGACACCAGCGAGGTACCTATCTCATTTCCCTGAGCTTTGTAAAAATCATTGGCCAACGCACCGCCAATAAATACTTGGTCATAATCGGGCAAAAACTTTTCTACCAACGGTAACTTGGTTTCGAACTTGGCACCACCAAGAATAAAGAGGGCTGGATGATGTGGAGTAACCGCTTTGGAAAGCTCATCATACTCATGCATAAAATTACGGCCGAAGTAGGTGGGCAGCAGTTTGGTAATAGCTGCTATGGAAGCATGCTTACGGTGAGAGTCGGCAAACGCATCATTGATGTATACACTACCCAGCGCGGCCAATTCTTTCGCATAAACACGGCTGTTCTTCTCTTCGCGAGTATCACTGCGAACATTTTCTAACAGTAATACTTCACCGGGCTGCAGAGCAGCCCGGGCCTTCTTCACTGCAGGACCGGATACCGCTGGTACAAACGTGAGTGGAATATGCTTGGCCAATACGTCTGCAACCGGTGCCAAGGTCTCTTTCGGATCACGGCCTATGTGTCCGAGCACGATGACCTTGGCACCGTGTCGACGCAGATAATTGATGGTCGGCAAGGCGCGTACCACTCTAAATTCATTCGTGACTACACCGTCAACTACCGGTACGTTGAGTGCTGCACGCACCAACACATACCGTCCGCGTAAACGGGTCACTTCATCGAGTCTTGGCAATTCCTTTAGCATAGGTTTCTGCAATGCGTACGATAGTAACGAATTCTGCCGCGCGCAAACTGGCACCACCAATCAAAAATCCATCGACGAGCCCGACCTCCAGTAATTCTTTCGCGTTCTTTTTGTTGGTAGATCCACCATACACAATGCGCATCGCGGTGGCACGCTCGCGCCCCAAAACATCAGCCAGTACTTTTTGTATAAAGAGCTTCATTTCGTGGACTTCGGCGGCGGTGGCTGTGTTGCCGGTGCCAATGGCCCATACCGGCTCATACGCAATGACCACACGTGCCGTGTCTTTGGCAGTAAGTCCAGCCACCGCCGCTCGCAGCTGTCCTTCAACCACTCCGAAGTAATTACCCCCGGCGTCACGCATGAGCTCACCGACACACACAATGGCGGTCAAACCTTGCGCAAGTGCAGCTTGTATATCTTTCGCTACCTCTTCATCAGAAAGCCCTTTGGCACGCTGTTCAGAATGGCCGATGATGACATACTTTGCGCTCACGCTCTTCACCATAGTTGCCGAAACCTCACCGGTATGTGCACCAAGAGCTTCAAAATACACACCCTGAGCAGCCAACGATAACGTATCTTTTGTATTCAAGGAACGAAGGTCTGCCAAAAAAGGAAACGGTGGTGCGATTACGGTCAACACCCGCTGGAGATGGAGCGGCATACGTTCCACAATGGCCTGAAAAAGCTTTCGTGCTTGTGTCACGGTTGCCGGATTCATCTTCCAGTTGCCGACGATCAAAAGAGGAAAATGCTGGTGCATATGTATAAGTGTATCACAAGAGAAAAGTGGCGTGGGCCAAAGGCCCTCGCCACTTTTCTAATCATCCTCCCTCCACTCTAAAAATTTGTAATCATCTGATGTCTTTGGGGTTAATGGCGGCGGGTCGGTCACCAACGCACGATCGTATGAGTTGTATCGTGTGTTAAAGCCCGAACAGTAGGTCGCGTTACCGCACCAATC
>QKBW01000031.1 GCA_003245875.1 Candidatus Kaiserbacteria bacterium | reverse complement strand
CACGGACATCAATTAGCTCAATCTTCTCAGTCTTTTTCTTGCCCAAGAACATGGCTTGGAGTTTCTTAAACTTGCGTATCTCGTCATTAAGTTTTGTGGTAATTTTCACTTTATCTAAACTGATGGTATCGAGCATTTTTACCAACGCTTCAATCAAATCAGATTCATTTAAAGCTTTGTTTGTACAATGTCTGTCTTTTGATTTGGTACAGCGATAATAAACGTGACGATTAACACCTCCTGCCTTTAGCTTCTTAAACTTCTCATCAGCGGTAATGCCCGAGCCACACAGTCCGCATTTCATGATTCTCGTGAAGGCGAACTCTTTACCTTGGGACTTGATGACTTGTGATTTTATGGAGTTCCGTGTCTCATCAAATAACTCTTTGGTGATAATAGGGGTATGTTTACCTTCATACCAGATACCTGCTCCCCGCGGAAAATCAAATTTGCCGTAGTAGAACTTGTTCAAGCGTGGCTGATTTTGCTATAATCACACCATGAAAACAGTCTTAATCACAGGAGGATCAAGCGGAATCGGAGCGGAAACAGCGAAGCTGTTTGCTAGCGAAGGATATAACGTGGCTTTAACATACAACACCAATAAAAAAGGCGCGGATGAAGTAGTTTCAGAAATTTTTAAGAAAGGCATTAGAGCTGTGAGCTTTCAAGTCGAACTGAGTAGCGAAGAATCTGCAAGACAACTTGTTTCAGACGTGCACAGAGAATTTGGTCAGATTGATATATTGGTAAACAACGCGGGCAGATATATTGATGGAGATGAGTGGAATGGGACAGAAGAAATATGGTCGCAGACGTTAGCACAAGACTTAATTTCAGTTATGAATGTATCAAAGTACGTAATACCGATTTTCCAAGACCAAAAATTTGGCGTAATGGTAAATGTTGCTTCACGCTTGGGGTTATCGGGAAGCCATGAAGAATTGGCATATGGAGCGGCTAAAGCAGGAGTGATAAATATAACGCAAGGATACGCAAAACTATTGGCTCCGTTTGGGCGAGCGAATTCCGTGTCTCCAGGTGCAGTTAATACGGGTTATTGGCTAACAGCACCAAGAGAAGAACTAGAAGCAACCTTAGCAAACAAACCTCTTGGCAAATTGATAGAATCTATAGAAGTTGCAAATGCAATTCTCTATCTAGCTACTGATCGTTCGGCGAGTACAACAGGGCAAAATATAGTCGTTAATAGCTAAGGTTAGCGAACTCACGGAAGCACCACAGCAGCTCGCGCGAGCGAAACGAGCGAGCTGTGCTGAGGTGCTGAAGTGTGGTGAACGTACGCAAAAGTTACTACGCGCTCAGCGCGTGCGAAGTGGGTTCGAGCAAAAGCTATGATTTCATCACATTTGACAAAACAAACTGCTTTGTATGTGGGTCAACTGTGAAGCCGGAGACATATCTTTATTTCTTCTTTACAGAAACAAAAGCAATTGAAGTTTTTATGTTTTGTGGTATAGTGCTGGACGGGCCGCGGGAAGCGGAGAATGGTATTTTTCTGGAAAAAGCTGAGAGGAGGCCGTTATTCGGATGCGTATATACCAGGAATCGCTGCTCCATATCGGCCTTGATGAGGCTTGGGAGAAGCTGCAACAAACGAAGACCTTGGCAGAAGTGGCCAGGGGGATGATGAGCTACGACACAGTAGCAGAGTGGCCAGAACGATGGGAAGTGGGGCAGGAGATTAACCTACGGCCGCGACTCTTTGGCATTCTGTCGCCCAGTGATCACTTCGTTCGCGTGGTCGCGAAGGATGATGCACAGCACTACATCGTTACCGAGGAGCATGGCGGCGCGATCAAGCGCTGGTCGCACTGCATGTGGTTGCAGCCGCTCCTCAACGGCTCGGCCTGCATCTACCGCGATGAGGTTCTCATCGATGCCGGCTTCTTCACGCCGGCGATCTGGCTCTTCGCGAAGGTCTTCTACGCCCACCGTCACTGGCGGTGGAAGAAACGTGTGATGCGGCGGCGCGACTAGCGCCGCCGCCCACAGGCCACCAAAATAGGTGGCCTTTTGTTTATTTCCGCACAGGCAGGGTAGCGGAGTCTTATTAACAGACCGTCACTGGTGTTATACTATGAGTAACATACTCGGTACCAGGTGGTATCGCGTAGGTGTTATTCGAGTAACAACTTTGAATCTATGCACGGATATTATGAAATGTGGGGATACCAAGGATTTGGGCCCGGTATCGTTGGGGGCACTTGGCTTCTTTTCTTGCTGGTTGCCGTATGGTCACTGGCATGGAAAGGATGGGGCCTTTGGGTGGCGGCACATCGTGGTGAAAAGCCATGGTTTATTGCTATGTTGATATTGAATACAGCAGGTCTCTTGGAGATATTCTATCTGTTCGTTATTGCTAAGCAGCGCATTTCATCCATTATGCCTGGTTCTACCAAGGCAGATGCACCAGCTGCACCGGTCATGCCGAATACCGAAACTACTCCCACATCGGAAAAGGAAGAGGAGAAGGAGTAGTTTTAGATTGTTGAATTTAAAAACAGCCGCTGTAAGCGGCTGTTTTTAACTCATCGTTCTCCGGTTAACTTATTAAGATTACCTGTAGCTATAAGCGCCTTTAAAATTGACGCCAGTTCCTGTTTGTATGAAGGTATACCTGGTACTCGGCGGTCTGGGAGCGCGTCCTTCTCAATTAAGTCATTAAGAATATCCTCTAAGGGTCGCTTGTCTTTGCTGTCTATGTTATCTAATGCAGAAGATAGTATTGAATCAAGGTCAACTACCAGCCACTCAGCTGGTGCATGCCAAGGAGCGTTCATATCTCCCGGTGTTCGCTGTTGCAAGTATTTTGCATGAAGTTGCAGATCATCAAACTGTTTGAGATCTTTGTTGCTGGCGTTCTCAAAGTCTTCTTCAGTCAATTCGATGATCCTACATACTTCATCGCATACGTATTGGCCAAGCTCACTCAAAGGCGGTTTTTCACTAGGATTTTCGAATGACATATTACTTTTGTTAAGGCTGGTAACATAGCAAAATTTTGGTAAACGGTTACTGCTGACCAAATTGCTACAAAGAGAGATTTTAATATGATGGAGAGGATTCGTTTTTGTCTGCGAATACTCGTGCTGCTGCATAGAGAAAGCTCGAGAGACGATTGAGGTAGGCCTTTGTCTCCGCAGAGATCACTCCTGTGTCTATTATAGCACGAACCAGTGTACGCTCAGCACGTCGTGCAACCGTACGTGCAATGTCAAAGTGTGCTGACAAAACAGTACTACCTGGTATGACAAAAGCGTGTGGATTCTCTATGCGCGCTTCGGCACGCGCGGTCGCTTGTTCCAGTATATCTATGGAGGCTTTGGTCAGGTGTTTTTCAGCACCAGCCAGTTCGGCTTGTGCAATGAACAGACATTCTTGAATGGTGATCAGGTCTTTCTGTAGTTCACCCTCGATCTTTTTTTCGAATAACAGGGCGCGACACAGGCCAAGCTGAGAGTTGAGCTCATCAAGTGTGCCGAGTGCTTCAAAGACAACGCTGTCTTTCCCCAAGCGTTCTTTAGTGCCGAACAACCCTGAAGTGCCGTCGTCACCTCTACGTGTGTACAGCATAAGCCGTGCTTATTTCAGATCTTTCAGATCAACGTCAATTTCGCACGTACCGCCGGCACAAGCCAACTCTTTCGCTCCGATCGTATTGTCTGATTTTTCGTAAATAACGAGTTTTGAGAAGTCGATATCACCAAGTTCCTTGAAGCGGCGCTCGTACTCCTCTTTAGTGATCTCTTCGTATGGTGCCAGCTGGTACACGTGGTCGGTGCGTGGCAAGAAGGAAAGACCGCCGACAATATCCCAGTTTTCGTAGACGAAGTTTGCAACTTTCATCCACTCGTCGTCGCCGACATAAATGGTGACTGATGGGTTATGCTCAGTGAAGTGCACTTTCAGACGCTTCCACTCCTCGAGCATTTCGAGTGCGGACACATCTTTGTTGCAGACAGCACCTTCGGGAGCTTTGACCGGGAATTCCAATACCATAGTAGTGGCGTTACTAGTTGAGTAACCAACTTCCGGCTTAATTGGAACACCTTGGTCTTGAGCCAGTTTCAAAAGCGGGTCGTTGACGCTGATGCGTACGCGACGAATAAAGTATGGTGCGTACCATGGGTGCATACCGCTACCAACACGCAAGAGCTGGCCAGAGTTACCGTGTGGCTTCACACAGGTAACAGCTGATGAAGGGTTCCTTTTAAAGCGCTTGGCGTATTCTTTGTTTACTTCTACGCCGGCATCACGCAGGGTTTCCAGGTTCTTGTCGTTGCGGACGATCGGGTTGTCGTAGTAACCAGTAATAGAGATACCAAGCAATTGCTCTTCCTCACAGTTGTTCTTCCAATCGTCAGAGAGATATTCAAAGTTGGTCAGTGTTGCCTGGTAGGTACCGAGAATGGTGGCCAAACGCATCTTGCGCTTGAGCTCACTCATGCTGTCACCAGGGCGTACCACGATCGAGGTGAGGTTACAGAATTGCTTGCTGCGAAGGTAGATCTCACCACAAGGATTTACTCCGACCTGCTTTTGATCCTTGAGTTTCTTCCAACGACGAGCCGGTACTTGGCCCTCAAGGCCACCGCGGTTGAATATACCGCGTTCGCCAGAGCGACTCATTACCAATGATGTCCATTCTTGTAGGAATTCTTCAGCAGTTGGCTTGGCTTCGTATACGGCTGAGTTGTTGGCCATAGAACGCTGTCCGTTAGTCTGCCAGAAAGCACCCTTCTTAGCGTCGCGCATCTCGATATCGTCAAGCGCAGAAAGGGAAATGAGGGCAGAACGGCGAACACCACCAGCCACCACGATCAGACCGATCTGACAAATGATGTCATGAAGGTCGATGGTAGAGAGACGACGCCCTTGCTTGGCGAGCATCTTGCTGCGGGTGAACTGCATGAGCTCCTGTAGAGGGGCCGGGCCTGAGGCGCGACCTCCCATAGTAGCGAGTCGGGCGCCAGCTGGACGCACTTCAGAATAGTCGATGTCGACGTCTTGACCGGATGACCATACTTCACAGGCCTTTGCATAAGCTTCACACCAGCCGATCTTGCTGTCTTCAACAACAATAGGCTTAGCCTTTTTACCGGTTTGCTTCTGGATCTGTGGGAATTGTTCGACATTTTCCGGTTCAACGGTGTAGCCACAACCAGCGCCACACATAGAAACGTACATGATCTCGGAGAGGTCACGCCAGGTGGTTGGGGCGATATACGCACAGTTGTACGCGGTTACATCAGTCGCACGACAGGCCTTGCCAGAAGACCACAAAAGACGCATAGAAGGACAAACATCTTGCTTGAGGATGCCTTCACGCACTTCTGAATATTCTTTAGCGGTGAGTTTGTTGTCTAAGCGTTCCTTCATGAAATCCATGAAGCGATCGATCGCTTCGACCCAGGTCTCGCGACGGCCGAGTTCGTCACTCCAACGAGAGTAGAACTGATAGAAGATAAATTCTTGGTATGGAGTGGTAAAGTATTTGCTACTTTCAGCAATAATATCTTTGATCTCTTGTGGTACAGCGAGCTCCTGTGACTCACGTACCTTGGAGCGCTCTGCTCGATAGATGATGTAAGCTTTGGCTGTGGCGGCAAACTGTTGGAGGATCAGTTCTTGCTCTACTAAGTCCTGAACACCTTCAACGGTAGGAACAAACTTCGCGTTCTTGCGCTTTTGGGCAGCAAGCTTTCTGGCGACTGCAGCCGCTATTTTTTGTGGCACGTGGTCAACATGTTCGCCGGCGGCGATCATGGCCTTTTCGACAGCACGCTCTATCTTGCTACTATCAAATTGTACCTTCGAGCCGTCTCGTTTAACGATAGTTTTAACAGAGGACGTGGATGCACGCTTTTGGGTAGACATTTTTGTGGTGGTTAGTTTTTAACAGTTACATAATAGTATCTGTCGACCAGATGTCAGTATGTTTACCTGTGCACAACCGACAAAATTGATAGTCAAAACATAAAATTGGACAAGAGGCAAAGGGTGTGGCAGTGAGACACAAAGGGCCGCGGCTTTGCCGCGGCCCTTTGTGTCTCACTTAGTTCTCGTGTCGTAATGACTGCTTGATATCAAAACGTGGATTAACCTTTTTGCCTGGGTTAAAGATATCATCGGGATCGAAAATGTGTTCAAGCTCGGCAAATATCGCCAGCATCTTTTTACTAAAGAGTTTGTCAAGGTGTGGGGTACGAATAATGCCGTCATTATGTTCGCCGCAGATGGTGCCGTGATGCTTGAGAGCAGTGTCGTAAAAGTCTTCAGCCATTTTGGTAACCAAATCACCAGTTGTCTTCTTGGTGAAATCGAGGAGGGGATAGAAGTGAAAGTGTCCGTTGCCGCCATGTCCGTGTACTGCCGCGCGAACACTATATTTCTTAAAGAGACGCTGTATTTCAGCAAAGAACTTTCCTAAGTCTTCCGGTGGTACGACCATGTCTTCCAAAAAAGCTGCCGGGCGTTTGCTCTGGTCCATCAATTTGGTGAGTGAGAAACTGGCGCGTCGTATTTGCCAGAACATCTCAACTTCATCAGTGTTGGTTACCACACGTGCGCGCGTGCCGCCAGCTTTTCTAATAGCAGCCAAGACCGGCTCCGGGTTGGTGGTGCGATCGAGGGTAATAAGAAAGACCAGCTCCGGCGTACGGCGCAGCCAACGTACATGGTAGGTGGTGTACATAGAAAGAATGGCGTGGTAGTAGGAGGCAGAGGTCATACGTGGCTTAAAGAAGCCGGGGTTCTTTAACGCCAGCTCAAAGGTGAGGGCGTCAAACAGTTCCAAATTGATCGGGTTGTATGGCAGGGCGGCAGTGACAACATGGCTTGCAACAGAGAGATCGAAGATAGGTACTGCAAGTAAGGTAGTGTGTTTTGATATAGCGATGGTGCGCAAGGTCATTTGAGTAATGATGCCAATAGTGCCCTGGCTGCCGGAGAAGAGACGGGTCATATCCATGGTGGATTTGCCCTTTTTAAAGTCCGCAACTGAGCCGGAAAGCACGTCCCACAGTGCATAGCCGGCGGTGTTTTTCTTTGTTTTTGGACGGGCGCGGTGAATACTGGTTTCGTGCTCTTCCAAAAGCTCCATTACACGCTTAAGAATATCTGCGTAGGCGTTATGTCGTTTGATCAGATTTGTATATTCTTTATGTGTGATCTGCTTGATGGTGTATGTTTTGCCATCATGCAGTACCACTTCCAAACTCTCCACCCAGTCGGCGGTATGACCGTATCGTAGGGTGTCGGGGCCGGCAGCATTATTGGCGACCGCACCACCGATCGAGCAGATATCTTTTGAGGCGGGGTAGGAAGGTACGTACACACCATGCTCTTTAAGGCGGCGCTCCATCGCGCGCCATGGCACACCCGGATCAAGGGTGATGGTGGTGACGCCGCGATGTGTGCTGATGTCGTGAATATGATGCAGGTGTGAACAGACGTCGATCACGATCGAATCGGTCAGTGAGCCACCAGAAAGACCGGTTCCGGCCGCACGTGGAGTGAGTGAAAGGGCAGGGAAGCGGTCTATCTCACTGGCGACCACCCGCACCGCCCGTTCAACGTCGGCGCCATCACGCGGTTGGAGGATCATCTGCGGCTTGATGGAGAAGATACTTTCGTCGGTGCTGTAGGCCTTAAGATATTTTTGTTCGGTGGAAATGCCACCCCGAAAGCCGGCCGCGCGCAAGCGCTGCTCGATAAGCTCATGACCGATGCGGCTGCGTTCGGGATGTACCCGCAACTCTTCACGCCGCAAAAAGCGTGCGGTCGGCTCTTTTCCTAAAGAACTTTCCTTCATGTATGTAGTATTGTAGCGCAGTGCTTGCGAGCACTGCGCCCCTGTCCACAAACGAGTGCAGCGCCGACAAGCCAGGGCTTTTTCTTCGACACCCGCTTCGCGGAATGGTTTGGGGAAGTGTCTCTAAAAAATCCCTGGCTTGTCGGCTTATAGATAAAAAAAGAAATCGCCCCGAGCAAGGAATGCGCGGGGGCGATTTCCTGCTCGAGGCGGGTGGCGGTCATTTGTCCTTGCGGATCGGAACTACCTTTTCACCGTCGTTGACCTGGCGAAGCAGGCGACGTTCCTCGCGGATCGAGGCGACAACTTCGTTGAGCTCCTGCAGCGTCGGGACGAGGCCAGCGAACATGAGGATCGTCCAGCCGTCGAGCCATGCCCAGCCGCCATGGTTGATGGGGCCGGTGAAGAAGCCGTAGAGCAGCCCTCCGCCGAACGTCGCCATGATCATGGCGAGGTCGTGAGGCATTTGCGTAGGGTGACCGAGCTGGTCGTAATAGCCGGCCAGACCCCAGGCCAATACGACCATACTGGCAATAGCAGGGACAATCAGAAAGGTGGTTGTCTCAGGGTCCCAACCGGAATTGAAGTAATCACCCAGCAACATCGCCAGGAAGGCGGTGATGAGGGAGACGGTGATGAAGAACAGTTCGCGACGCATTGGGTATCCTTTCTGAAAAAGTGGTTGCGCAAAGTGGTTGCGCTGTGTACAGTAAATCACAAAATACATGTATTGTCAACTAGTACATCAAGGTGTGATACAATCTACCAACTATGACCCAAGAACGTGCGCTGGAGATACTGAAAACCGGAGGGAATGTGTTCTTGACCGGAGAGCCGGGGGCGGGGAAGACGTACGTAATTAATCAATATATTGCGTGGCTTGAGGCCGCAGGGATATCGGTAGCGGTAACCGCCTCGACCGGTATTGCGGCCACGCACATTGGCGGTATGACCATCCATTCTTGGAGCGGCATTGGTGTGCGCGACATGCTTTCACCGTACGATCTTGATAAGATCGCCAGTAACGAAAAAACCAGTAAGCGCGTGCGTAAAGCGAAAGTGCTGATTATTGATGAGATCTCAATGTTGGCGGCCGGAACACTCGATATGGTAGATAAAGTGTGCCGAGCAGTCCGCCAAAAGCCAGAGGCTTTTGGCGGACTGCAGGTCATCTTTGTCGGTGACTTTTTTCAGTTACCACCAATTACTCGGGCGGGTGAGGAACTCCACTATGCCTTTGAAAGCGCAGCCTGGCACGCAGCAAGACCACTGATTTGTTATCTGACCGAGCAGTATCGCCAAGAGGATGAAATGTTACTCGGTCTCCTGTCTTCAATCCGTCGCAATGAGGTGGAGGAAGAACATTTCACGCTTTTGTCTGAACAGACAGAAATTGGCTATCCAGATATCGAACCAACTCGTTTGTATACACACAACGCAGATGTTGATGAGGTGAATCGCCAAAAGCTTGCCGGTCTTTCAGGGCAGACACGGAAGTATCAAATGACCGGACAGGGCAATAAGCAATTACAGCAAGGTTTGGCCAAGAACTGTCTCTCACCGGAACTCTTGGAACTCAAAGAAGAAGCTATGGTCATGTGTACCAAAAATAACTTTGAGCAGGGGTATGTGAACGGTACGTTGGCACGGGTGGTAGCGTTTGACGGCGTGGACGGCTATCCAATCATCGAAACGACTGAAAAACGTCGAATAAAAATACAGCCAACCACCTGGGAAATGGTGGAAGACAAGAAGGTGTTGGCTAGCGTGGAGCAGTTACCGCTTCGGCTCGCCTGGGCCATTACTGTGCACAAAAGTCAAGGCATGTCGCTTGATGCGGCCGAGATCGACCTCTCTCGGGCGTTTGTTTTTGGCCAAGGGTACGTGGCACTTTCACGCGTACGGTCACTAGAAGGCTTGAAAATGCTCGGTATGAGTCCGACGGCGCTACGGGTTGACCCACGTATTGTTGCTGTTGATGCTCGCTTTCACGGAGAAAGTGAGGCAGCCGATGATGCATTTGGTGACATGGAAAGTGAAGAAGTGGCAAAACTACACCAGAACTTTGTGGCCGCGTGTGGTGGGCGGATGCCACAAGCCGGGGAGGTTGGGGAGCGCAGTAGTAGCTTCGAGCGGGTACAAAAAGAAAGCACCTTTGAGATCACCAAGGGCCTACTGGAGGAAAAAAAGACGGTGCGTCAAATGGCACAGGAGCGCAAGATGACCGAGGCCACCGTATGGGGACATCTGGAGCGCCTGGTGGAAGACGGCAAGATCGGAGTGAGCCATTTGACGCACCTCTTGCCCGGCAATTTTGAACAAACAGAAGCGCGTGTCTTGGCAGCAATTGCAGAGCATGGTGACGAAAAACTCAAACCCCTCTTTGAAGAGAATAACGAAGAGATCGACTACGAAACCATCCGTTTGGCCCGCATGTTGTATTGGCTGCAGCAGAAAAAATAAATTTCGGTACCTAATGACCCCGGTGCTATACTGTGGCGATTATGAGTAAATTCGGTATAGGGAGACGCCGCGTGAATCGCAAACGTACCACTAGTGTGACGCCACATTTTGTGGCACATAAAGAAATGGCACGCGAGCTTGTGCTAGCGCGCTTAGGTCATTTCAATCAATTTTACGATGTATCTTGGAATCGAGTAGCTATTCGCAACACCCGCACAAGTTGGGGGAGCTGTTCGGCACTCGGCAATCTCAATTTCAACTATAAGCTTTTATTTATTCCACGCGATCTCGCTGACTACGTGATTGCCCATGAGCTCTGTCATTTACAAGAGTTCAACCATGGCCCGCGCTTTTGGGCATTACTCGCGCAAGTGATGCCTGATTATAATGAGCGACGGACGGCGCTGCGAGCGTTGGAACAAAGCCGTGAGCTGACCGACCATGCCATTCGCAGCCGGTATTATGTACAACCGGTACAGCAGATAGAGCGATACTGATATTTAGTTTGCTATACTGAACACCATGAAAAAAGCCATTGGAATCTTTGTATTTATATTTGTGATGTTGGGTGTGGCGGCAACAGTGACCCCACACATATCGTATGCGCAAGAAGCGACACCTGCAGTATATCTCTTTGGTCGCGATGACTGCGGTTTTTGTAAAGCTGAACGCGCTTGGTTGGAAGAACAGGGTATCTCATATGTGTATTTGAATATCATCACAGAACCGGAGAGTGGTACCTTGTTTAATCAAATCGCAGAAAAACATGAGATCAGCAAGGTGACGCCGCTTACCATTATTGGTAGTCGGGCGCTTGTTGGTTTCAATGGTGCTGATACGACCGGTGCAGAAATAAAAAAAGCTCTCATAACAGAAAAAGATAGCTCGATACGAACACTCGAAGAGCACTTGGCTTTGGCACCTGCCGGCAATGTGACCATTGGCAGCGGATGTACTGATTCTGACTGTGAAGTGGGGGAAATGGGCTATGTATTTGATCTACCGTTTCTTGGGTTGGTGGATATGAAAACATTTTCGTTGTTTTCACTCTCAGCCATCCTCGGCACGGTTGATGGTTTTAATCCATGTGCCATGTGGGTGTTGGTGACATTTTTGGTGTTGCTATCGCAAGCCGGTAGCCGAAAGAAGATGGTCGTACTAGCCGGCACCTTCGTTTTGGCTGAAGCTCTGATGTACAATTTGATTCTTAATGTTTGGTATAAAACTTGGGATTTCATTGCCCTTGATCAAGTGGTGACACCCCTGGTCGGTCTTTTGGCACTAGGCGGCGGTACATTCTTTTTGTATCGTTGGTACCGCCAACGTGGAGTGACTTTGGTGTGTGATATTTCAAGTATTGATCAGCAGCTCCGAACAGTTGATCGTTTCAAGAAGGTGGTTGAGTCACCATTAACCATCGCCACTTTCGGTGCTTTGTTGCTGATCGCATTTTCAGTGAATATCATTGAGTTTGCCTGCTCCATTGGCATTCCGCAGGCCTATACCAAAATACTGGAGATCAACGGCCTCTCTTTCCTCGAACGACAATGGTACATTCTTATTTACACTATCGGCTATATGTTTGATGATATTGTCGTCTTTGTGCTGGCGATTTGGGGCTACGGTCGATTACAGGCGCATGGACAAAAATATGCACAAGCCTCACTTTTGATCGGGGGTGCTTTAATGTTGTTGCTTGGTGGGCTGTTGGTCTTTGCGCCATCGTTATTGGTTTTGTAGTGCTATACTGAATTTATGGATATTTTTTCGTATCTCGTGCCAATGTTTTTTTTGGCAGCAGCATTGTTTGTGCTAGTTCGCGGTGCTGATCTATTTGTGATCGGGGCCAAACAACTGGGTACTGCGTTTGGAATGAGCAAGTTTGCGATCGGTGTGTTGATCGTTGGGTTCGGCACGTCATTACCAGAGCTGGCCTCTTCTGTGGCGGCCGTCTTGAGCAATCAGCCAGAAATGCCAATCGCCAATGCCGTAGGATCAAATATAACCAATATTCTTCTGATTATCGGTTTAATGGCGACGTTTGGTGGGCGTATTGCCATCAAGCGTGACCTTATCAAAACAGAATTACCGATCTTTGCATTTGCTACCATTCTTTTTGTGGCCGTTGTGTTTGATGGAGTGGTTGATCGTATTGAAGGCTGGTTGTTGCTGAGTACTTTTGCCACGTATATCTGGTATCTGTTTGCCGAAGCAAAATCATCTGATGAGATCGATCTGCTCGAGAGCGAAAAACGTACGCCGCACTGGCATGTACAGTCAGTTGCTTTTGTTTTATTGGGAGTTACGGCCGTGCTGATCGGTGCACACTATACGGTAACCAATGTGGTAGCTATTGCCATATCTCTCTCGGTCCCGATTGACCTGGTCACCATTCTCGCGATTGCGATTGGAACGTCTTTGCCGGAGCTTTTTGTATCATTGCAAGCCTTGCGCACCGGTGAAACAGAGTTGGCTGTCGGTAATATTTTTGGATCAAATGCATTTAATATTTTGATGGTGGTTGGAATTCCGGCGCTACTCTCTCCGTTAGTAGCGGGGGAGGTGGTGATGCAACTTGGTATTGGGGTAATGGCAGCAGCATCCGGCATTCTCTTTATTTCTGGTTTGGCACGTCAGATCATGCGCTGGGAAGGTGCAATGATGCTTATCTTTTTTGTATTTTTCCTCGTCAAATTGGCTGCTTTTGTTTAGACTATCTGAATGGCATTACCACCAATAATTTTTATTGATAAACCAACTGGTATTACATCATTCGATGTGATCAGGCAGCTGCGTCGTCGCACGGGTATTCGAAAGTTTGGTCATGCCGGCACGCTCGATCCGGCTGCGTCCGGCTTGATGGTAATTGGTGTTGAAGCTGGAACCAAGCAATTGACTGAATATATTAAGCTCGATAAAGAATATATAGCGGAGATACTGCTTGGAGTACGTACCACGACGAGTGACATGGATGGTGAGGTGATCGCAACAGTCGACGAAGTGGAGGTGAGTGAACAAGCGATCAAGCATGCACTTAGTGCTCTGCAAGGTACACATGCGCTACCGGTCTCGCCATATAGTGCGATCAAAAAAGACGGTCAGCCATTTTATAAGCGTGCACGAGCTGCGGCAACAGTGGGAGAACTTTTGCACGATGTGCCGGTACGCAACATGCGTGTGTACGAAACTGAATTACTCGATGTCACTCAACAAGAGGTACGTGGTGTTGGGCGTATCATTATCAAAGCTCGATTCTTTGTGGGCAGTGGTACGTACATTCGCTCTTTAGCGGAAGATTTAGGCAAGATGCTAGGCTACCCGGCTGTACTCTACAGCTTGCGACGCACACAGGTAGGGAAGTGGCATGTTGAGGATGCCCAGCAGCTTACAGATTTTTCATAAAAAAGAAAAAGCCCCGGGCGCGTACGCTCGGGGCCTTGCGGTCATTTGCGAATGACCGCAATGTTTTTGTGCCAGAGGTGGCCGTCGATTCTGGCTGAATCGAAGCGGTCAGTCTGACAATCCCACGACGCTGTCGTGTCGTCAGGCGCAATGTCTTGGATACGCATGACGCCATGCAGGTGCATGAGACTGTATGCCACTGAAGAGGCATGCTCGGCTCCTATCCCTTCCGGGAAGGAGACGTTGAATGATTTGCCACCTTCGCGGCCAGAAAGTTCCGCTTTGATCATTCTTCATCCTCCTCGTCGGGATTGTCGCCCCGCTCCAAGGCCATTTTTCTGGCTTCTTCCACGTGCTGTGCATACTCAGCACAGCGGTAGTCGTGTTGCCTTCTGGACAGGATGGCGACCTCAGTTTCTCTGAGGACCTCTTCAAAGGCAGCTCGTTCCGCCTGCCTTTTGGCAGCCAGTTGCTCAGGTGTGGCAATTGGCACAAAGTGTATAAATTTTGTCATGGGACCACTCCTTTCTGTCTGGTTAAAATTTAACAATCAATCATTTGTTTGTCAAATGTTTATATGTTGCGATACTATTATGAAATATGAATCTTGAACAAACGCCAAACAACAGCAGTGGATCTGAAGACTACTTTTTACACATGATGGAGTTGTGGGGTCACATACAGCAGCTTGGCCGTAACGATGTAGAAAATGCGGAAGGCATGCGAATTATTGCAGCAGTACAAAATGGTACGTATACACCTGAGGAGGGCTATCGAAAAATGTATCAACTATTAGAGAGCAAGCAGGAGCATTAAAATAAACTCTCAACCACCGCCTTTACATCAGCTCCGTCGGCTTGTCCGGCGGTTGCTTTCATAACTGCGCCAATAAGGATACCAAGCTTGCTCTTATCATCTACGCCAAGCTCTGATTTCTTTGCTTGTGCAATGGGTAATATGTCGTCCTGGCTCATCATTTGTGGGAGATAACTCTCGAGGACAGCCAGTTCTGCCTTTTCTCCTTCTGAGAGATCGGTGCGGCCAGCTGCTTCATACTGTTCGATAGAATCCTTGCGCTGCTTAGCAAGACGCTTGATCACAGCGGTAGTGCCAGCCTCGTCGAGATACTCTTGCGGAGTGTGTCCGGTTGCAACCAGCTCATTGGTAAACGCGGTGAGCATGCTGCGCACCGTACGCAACTTGACTGCGTCTTTGCTTTTCATAATATCCATTAAACTCTTTTGGATGTCCTCATGTGTGGCCATAACGCGTAGATTAATTAGTGTATTACTTGCTATACTACCATTATCAGGTGGTTTCTTCCATCGGTTCTTTAGCTCTTTATGCGACCACATTCGCGCAACAACAATCAAGATTCTGAAGCCCAATCATACCCCTGGCACCAGCATGAAGTGAGCGAGGTGCTGCTTTCTTTGGCGACCAGTGAAAATGGCTTGTCGAGCGCGAAAGCCGCTGAGCGTTTGCAGGCATACGGACCAAATGAATTCGCCAAGGAGCAGGGGATATGCTGGTGGCAAAAAATCCTGCGTGAATTACGTGCGCCATTGTCATTGGTGCTTTTAGCAGCTTGCGGAGCAACAATCTTTCTCGGTGAATACATAGACGCCGGTGTGATAGCGGTGGTGCTTACCATTGCGGTGGTATTGGCGTTGTGGCAAGAAGGGAAGTCATCACGAGCGTTTGCTGCATTGGCTCGTGTGCAAACAGCGCGAGCGACGGTGTTTCGTGACGGCCTACCGCATGAAATTGACGCGAGTGGTGTTGTTCCGGGAGACATTGTTGAGCTCCAAGCCGGAGCGCAGGTACCGGCGGATATGCGTTTACTGCATGCCAAACATGTTACGATCAACGAAGCGGCACTCACCGGCGAATGGCAGCCGGTCGTGAAAGATACCTACCCGGTGCCTGTGGGTACGCCACTCTATGAGCGGCTGAATATGGCATACAAGGGGACCTCAGTGCAAAGCGGGTATGCGCTTGGCGTTGTGGTGGCCACCGGTGAAAATACTGCGGTCGGTGATATTGCGCGCAACTTGCGCGAGATCCGCGACGAAAAAACACCGCTGCAAGTTGATACGCAAGACCTCTCGGTGAAGCTGTTGTTTATCATCGTGGCACTTATCGTGGTGGTTGCTGTTACCGGATTGTGGTTTGGACAATCACTCCATGATGTCCTATTGCTCGCTATTGCGCTGTCGGTGGCTGCTATTCCTGAGGGTCTGCCGGCGGCGGTCACTATTGTATTGGCGCTTGGCATGGAGTCGCTCTTGCGCAGAGGAGGTCTGGTGCGCAGTTTGTTGGCTGCCGAAACACTCGGTGCGACTAGCTATATTTTGACCGATAAAACCGGAACGCTTACCGAAGCAAAAATGCATGTTGCTGGAGTGTTGACCAATAGTGCTGAAAATTTTGACCAAAAGACCTGGACAAAAAACATAGACACACAAGAGCTCCTGGCTACCGCATACTGTACGACCGATACGTACATTGAAGAGGTTGGTGGAGAGAAGATACTGCGTGGCGAATCGACCGAGCGAGCCATCACTCGTGTGGCCTGCACTACCAACGAGGGCTTGGTGTACTTAAAAGCCCGCATTGACCATTTACCTTTTGATCCACAAAATCGTTTTGCTGCCGGATTGGCTCAGACCGGCCTTGGGCGCCGCCTATGTGTGACTGGTGCCCCGGAATTACTCTTGGAGCGTGCCACCAAAATGATGGCCGATGGCGAATCGGTTAAAATTTCTAAGCAAGCACGAGCGCACTGGGAAGAACTACTCAACAAGTATTCATCTGCCGGTGCGCGACTCATTGGCGTGGCGTATCGTACGTATCACGCTGATGTGTTGTCCGAACAACCAGACGAACTACTTTCCGGTTTGACCCTTATGGGTGTGTTAGTACTGCATGATCCGATACGCAGTGGTATGCGGGAAGTGATCACCGCAGTGCAACGCGCGGGAGCGTCGGTGCTGTTGGTAACCGGAGACAATGCGGCGACTGCATTGTCTGTAGCGCGAGCTGTCGGGATAGCGGGCGAACACGAGGGTGTGTTGACCGGCTTTGATATAGACGAATTGACCGATGGTGAGTTGCGTGAAGTGCTGACGCACGCCCACGTGTTCGCCCGCATCCTGCCAAACCAAAAAATGCGTTTGGCCGGTGTATTACAGCAGTCCGGGGAGATAGTGGCAATGACCGGTGACGGGGTCAACGATGCACCGGCTCTGCGACGTGCTAACATTGGTATCGCACTTGGCTCAGGCACACAGGTAGCTAAGGAAGCAGCTGACTTGGTGTTGACGCACGACAGTTTTGCCACCATGTATGCAGCCATCGAAGAAGGCCGGCGCATCGCATACAATATCCGCAAGATTGTGGCGTACCTGCTTTCTACCAGCTTTACTGAAATGGGTCTTATTCTCACGGCGCTCATTGTTGGTGGTGCTGTACCGTTGTTACCGGTTCAAATCTTGTGGGCCAACATTATTGAAGAGGGTTTGATGACCATTGCGTTTGCATTTGAGCCAGGAGAGAAAGGTGCTATGCGTCGTCGACCACATGATCTGCATGAGGAAGGTATCTTGTCTCGCGATATGATTTTCTTTATGGCCATGGTGATCACGGTCTTAAGTGTTCTGACGATCTCTCTCTATTTATTCTTGCGTGGCACCTCGCTCTCGATTGAAGAACTACGCAGTGCCATGTTCTTGTCAGTAGCAGTTGACTCTCTGTTTATCGCGTTCTCATTTCGTTCATTGTCTGTGCCGGTGTGGCGTATGTCGTTGTGGAGCAACCGTTTCTTTTTGGTGGCGTTGTTCTCTAGCTTGGTGTTATTGCTCGGTGCTTTAGCCTTTCCATTCACTCGCATGCTACTTTCATACACACCACTGCCGGGTAGTATCGTGCTATTGATCGTGGTACTGTGCCTCCTTGGCCTTGTATTGGTAGAGCTTTCCAAGTGGCTCTTCTTCGAACGACAAAAGTAACAGAATATGTGCCGATATGTAGTGACAGTGCCGATGTGGTAAAATCGTAGGATGGAATTCATTCAAATTGCTGCATTGTTGCTGTTGGTCGCTATTTTGGCGCTTTTGCTATACGTTTCGTTCTTCCGTCGTGAAAGCACAAAGGAGGACGACACCAAAAGTATGTTGCTCCTGCAGCAACAGCTGGAGCAGTTGCGCGGGACGATCGACCGCAAACTTTCCGAGAACAGCAAGGTGGTAGAAGAAGGGACACGTACGCAGTTTCGAGAGAGTAAGGAGCTCATTCAAGCTATCAACCGCGAGGTCAATGAGCAGTTGCGTAATGTTGTGAAGAGTGTGAGTGAAGTGGGGGAAAGCAGCAAGCAAGTCTTTCAGGTGGCAGACCAGCTTAAGGAACTGCAGAACATTCTTAAGAACCCAAAGCAACGTGGTGTGTTAGGTGAATACTACCTGGAGACCGTATTGCAGAATGTGCTGCCGCCGGAAGCATTTCAAATGCAGTATGCTTTTGAGGATGGCAATATTGTCGACGCGGCGGTCTTTGTGAAGGGGAAGGTGATACCGGTTGACTCAAAGTTTTCACTGGAAAACTACAATCGATTTGTCGAAGCAGCTGATACTCCGGAGCGAGCTACATTGGAAAAGGCTTTTGTGAATGACCTCAAGCTCCGCATCACCGAAACGTCCAAGTACATCAAACCGGCCGAAAAAACGACCGATTTTGCCTTTATGTTCATTCCGCACGAGGGAATCTATTACGATCTGCTGTCGAATAAAGTTGGAGCAGGGGAGGAGAATCTTATCCAGCGCGCAGCTGGTACATACAAGGTTATTATTGTTTCCCCAACTTCTTTCTTGGCATATCTCCAGACGGTTATGCAGGGCTTAAAGGCAATGGAAATAGAAGAGCGTGCGCAGGATATTATCAAAAATGTGGAGAAACTCTCAGCCCACATTAGTAAATATGAGGATTACTACCAAAAGCTCGGCAAGACACTGGAAACGACGGTCAACCACTATAATGCTGGCTACAAAGAGCTCGGCAAGATAGACAAAGATGTCATGCGTGTTACTGGTGAATCAATGGATATCGATATTTTGGCTATAGATAAGCCGACAAAAGGAGAGTAACGGAAGGGTTGCACACACCTTGCAAAAATCCAGTTTTTTAGTATGATTGGCGACACTATGGCTACAGAAAAAGCACAACAGGCAGACTTTGCCGTAATCGCAACTGGCGGTAAGCAGTATGTCGTTTCTAAGGGCGATGTGATCAACGTCGAACTTTTGGGCGATCTCAAAGAGGGAGACAAAGTGGAATTCTCTGAAGTTTTGATGCAGAACAACACTGTTGGTACCCCAACCGTTGCTGGCGCTAAAGTCACTGCGACCTATCTTGGAGAAGCAAAAGGTCCAAAGATCACTATCATTCGCTACAAGGCAAAGAGCAACCGTGACCGAAAGATCGGCCACCGTCAGCACTACGCAAAGGTGAAGATCGAGACTGTATAACAAAAATCGCCCATCTGGGCGATTTTTGTTATACTTGCTCGTATGAGTGAAAGAATTTTGGGATCAGAAACACCAATGAGTGTTGCTGCCATACATGAGATCGTTGGTGCACTACTAACACAAGCTGAAACAGAAGAAGAAATGGAAGCGGTTTCCCGGGCACTACGCAATGTTAGTGACGAAGTGGCAGGCATGTTCGCTGCCTCTTTTTTGGAGCGTTCGCCGAGTTGGCATGCACTGCGCGGAAGTTCAATGAGGGAAACTGAAGAACCGTTGCCTGCAGTGGCTGATGCTGCCGTGACTAAAGTGATAGGGAGCTATATTGAAACGAAATTAAAGCCACTCCTACGATAATGTTGACGTACAACTGTTGTTGTGATATAATTAAAAAAGTGGGTAGGGGCCTCACTTGGACTTGGGGATAAAGCGATGAAGGGCCTCTGGAAAGAACTCTGGCGCACGTTCAGCTTGCTGCTGAACGTCGACGTCATAGCAGTGGTATTGGGGGCGGTGGCCGTGGCCACGTTCCTCACATACCACTGAAGCAAAAGGCGTGGTCAGCAATGACCACGCCTGTTTTTTTTAATTTCTATTTTGTAGAGCGTTTTTGATGGTTTCCGGGTCTGCGTACTCGAGCTCGCTACCGGTAGAGAGACCACGTCCTAGGTGAGAAACGGTAAGGTTGTATTTTGTTTGATACGGGGTTAAAAGTTGCTCAACAAAGCGGGCGGTGTTTTCGCCGTCAGGATTGACTGCAAAACCGAGAATGACCTCAGACAAACCATCAGTAACTCGTTGTTCTATGATGTGCACCAGACCATTGCCGCGCACTTTGTTGTTTTCGATACTGTCTAAGAGGGGTACGGTGCCGCCGAGTACGAAGTACAGACCATTGTAAACATTTGAACGTTCGATCGGAGTGATGTCGTTGTCGCGCTCGACGATAAGGAGCTTTGTATGGTCGCGGCGGCCATCACGACAAATATCACAGAGCGTGGTGTCGCCACCGTTGCGGGTAAAATAACGACGACAGCTGGTACATTCGATGACGCTGTCATTGAGGGTGGCAATAAGTTTACCCAGTTCAGCACGCTCCGTTGCGGAGAGGGTGAGAACATGAAAGGCAAAGCGCTTGGCCTGGCGTGCACCAATGCCGGGGAACTTTTCAAAGTGGCGTATCAAAGAATCAAGCTGGTTCATACTAGAAGTCGTCGTTAGCGGCATTCATGGCTGCGTTGGCGGTGTGGTTTGTGTCGAGATTAAGGAAGCGTACGTGCTGACCGTCAAAGTACAGCTCACAACTACCAACCGGGCCGTTACGGTGTTTTTCCACCATGATCTCGGCGATATTTGGCCGGTCTGATTCTTTGTTGATCTTGTCCTCACGATGAATAAACATAACGACGTCAGCGTCCTGCTCGATAGAACCGGAGTCTCGCAGGTCGGAGAGTCGCGGTTTTCCGCCACGTTGCTCCACAGCACGCGAGAGCTGTGAGAGCGCAACAACCGGCACATCAAGCTCGCGGGCCAGAATCTTAAGAGAGCGAGAGATCTCGGTTACTTGCTGCACCATGGAGTCGCTGGCCTTGGTATTGGTTGGGCTCATAAGCTGGAGGTAGTCAACGATCAGAAGGTCGAGCCCGTGTTCATTCTTAAGACGGCGGGCTGCAGAGCGCATGCGTAAGATGTTGGTGCCCGGCTGGTCATCGATATGGATGGAAGCTTCGGAAAGGCGAGACATGGCTTCTTGAACCGCTTCATACTCTTGGTCGTTAGAGAGTTTGCCGGTACGTAACTTCCATGAGTCCACCCCTGCTTCAGACGCGAGCATACGATCAACCAGCTGCTGGTCGCTCATTTCCAGTGAGAAAATACCAACGGTGGCTTGATAGCGTAGGGCGGCGTTACGTGCAATGTCGAGCGCAAAGGTTGTCTTACCCATAGAAGGGCGCGCGGCCAGAATAATAAGGTCTGATTTTTGGAATCCGGATAAAAGATTATCGAGCCCGGTAAAGCCGGTTGGTACGCCACGCTTAGTGTCAGGGTTTTCGCTGAGGTGTTCAAAACGCTCCCAGGCTTCAGTAAGCGAGCTGCCGATGGTTCGGAAATTATTGCTGGTACTGACATTTGTTACCCCGTAAATCTTCTTCTCTGCTTGGTCGAGTGTCTCATCAATATAGTCAGGATTGCTGTAGCCTAGTTCTGCAATGTCGCTGCCAGCGTTGATGAGTCCGCGCAACACAGCTTTGTTGTGCACCTGTTCGGCGTAGTAGAGCGCGTTGCCGGCAGCTGGAACTGTTTCAGTGAGGTCGGTAAGGTACGGGGCTCCACCGATGCGTTCGAGTTGCCCGGCGCTTTTGAGGGATGCGCTTACCGAGAGAAGGTCGATCGGATCTCCTTTGGTAAAGAGAGAAAAAATAACACCATAGATCTCACGATGTTTGTCTGCGTAGAAGCTTTCTCGTTGCACCATGACCGAAATATCGTGCATGGTTTCGGGCTTCAGCATGATGGCACCGAGCAGTGCCTTCTCCATATCAATATCATGGGGTGGTGTGCGGAGCGGGCGATTGTTGGTGGGCTGATCTGACATGCAGGCATTGTAGCATGTTTACCCAAT
>QKBW01000071.1 GCA_003245875.1 Candidatus Kaiserbacteria bacterium | reverse complement strand
ACCCGTTAAGCAGACCGCCTGGGTAGTACGAGCGCAAGCTTAAAACTCAAAGGAATAGACGGGGGCTCGCACAAGCGGTGGAGCGCGGGGCTTAATTCGTCGCTAAGCGAAAAACCTTACCGAGGCTAGAAACCATACTGCACGACTTGGGAAACCAAGTAAGCTTTCGAAGGTGTATGGCAGGTGATGCATGGCCGTCGTCAGTTCGTGGCTTGAGCTGTTCCCTTAAGTGGGGAAACGAACGCAACCCTCGTTGCCTGTTACATGTGTCAGGCGAGACTGCTCCCTCACGGGAGAGGAAGGTGAGGATGACGCCAGGTCAGCATGTCCCTTGATGCCTCGGGCAGCACCCACGCTACAATGGGTAGTACAACGGGACGCAATATCGTAAGATGGAGCAAATCCTTATAAAACTATCCCCAGTTCGGATTGTGGTCTGCAACTCGACCACATGAAGTCGGAATCGCTAGTAATCGCGAATCAGCATGTCGCGGTGAATACGTTCCCGAGCCTTGTACTCACCGCCCGTCAACTCAAGGGAGTCGGGAGTGCCCGAAGTTCGCGTTTATCGCGACCTACGGTAAGCTCGATGACAGGGAGTAAGTCGTAACAAGGCACGGCTAGCGGAAGCTGGTCGTGGATTAATTCCAATTGGACAATGATACTTCGCATGGCGCGAAGTCATCTGATTGGTCGGTATTATGTGCCTCATATGAGCACATAATGGGAAATGATACTCAATATCCCTAACTGGTATCAGACACTTTGGAAAGACAAGGCCAGGATAAGACAAAAGAAAGATAGTGATCGGTGTGATATGAATGTTTGACGAAAAAGCGCGGGCCTTCGGCCCGCGCTTTTTCTAATCAATCAAATAGTGAATGGCTATATTGCGGACCGGCCCCAGGATACTCGTTTTCTAACTGTTCATATGGCGCAAAACGTACAAAAACACCAAGATTAGCATAATCTTGTATAACTGCATTAATATCAGATTGTGTTGGTATATGGCCAAACCCCGAATTTCCTTCAGCATGTCTTCCGCTAATCAAATTAATATTTACATTGTGGTTGAAGTTATACATTGAAGTTGCAACCTCATTTAATTTTGAATAATATTTGTTATACGTATCTGACAAGGTTGCATCCGACCTTAGTAAGTCGGCAGCTGTCGGGAGGGCAACAGGATCTATTGAGTAGTTTTTAGTAGTTGTTAGAAGATAATTCCAGATCGCAATCTCTTGGTTGCTCCTATGCTCAGAAGTACTGGGTTGATTATCGTACGTTACTCCAGACGTGCGTTGAGCAAGTTTTTTGATTTGCTCATTAGATAAACTTGATAACCATTGTCCTACTTGTGAGTCGTAATTCACATTACTCCAATATCGCAGAGGGTCATCTTGTTGTCCAAAAAGTTCATTTCTTGACTCGGCCAGATCAGTATAGTTTGGATCTTCCAGGAGTTGTTCACCTTGCGCGAAAGGTCGAAAGTACCACCCACCGTAATCATCAAACACTATTTGTTCGTAGTCAGCATTTATTTCTTGATTTTCAATATAAGTACTTGATTTGTTGTAATCAAGACCTGGTCTATCTATTAGTCTATATAGTATTCTCCCAGGTTCTGTTGTTGGAATACTAGTATCCATATCAATATCGCCAGAACTTGGAGGTTTGTATATACCTGGTAATTGTCCACTACGGATTTTGTCAGCAATTTCTGGGGTATACCAACCAGCTCCACCTGTAGTATTGTATGAATCAATGCCATGTGTATGAAATTGAATTATTCTGGCTACAGCGCCCGATCGTACATACTGAGCAGGTATTTGTGCTTCGAAGTTTTCGTAGGTAGCAGCCACCACCCTTGTTTGGGAAAAGGTGCCTACATAACTCCATAAAAATTCTCCGCTTTGGCCTAACGCTACTAGTCCAGCAACTTCTGTTTGTTTATTTAAAACATCATTATGTAGTTGGGCAACATAATCTACCCAGGGTTGCACTTCATCATGGTAATACTCGCTTTGAGTTACCGTAGTAGGAGTATAAGCTGGTGGTGATACCACTTTGGTATTGTCACTAGTAGACGATGTGTCCGAGACAGTATTTGTATTTGTTTTATTGAAAACATAAACTAATGTTTTGGTAATAATATCACTCAAACTTTTCCACCAACTACTTCCACCGCTACTACTATTTCCACTAGTGTTGCCACCACTACTACTATTTCCACTACTCCCGCTACTACTATTTCCACTAGTGTTGCCACCACTACTACTATTTCCACTACTCCCGCTACTACTATTTCCACTAGTGTTGCCACCACTACTACTATTTCCACTAGTGTTGCCACCACTACTACTATTTCCACTACTCCCGCTACTACTATTTCCACTACTCCCGCTACTACTATTTCCACTAGTGTTGCCACCACTACTACTATTTCCACTAGTGTTGCCACTTGAATAATCAGAAAAAAGTTCAGTGAGACTAGCTTGTGCTACTTGAGATCTGCCTGTTAGTTTGTGTACTGCCACGACCTCATTTTCGTCTACTTGTAATGCCAGAATAAATGCTGGCCACCAGCTATCTTTGCTGTCTGTGGTTGTTACGAGGGGAGCATTATCGTATCCCTCACAAAAGTTATCTATACTTGTTTTATTGATTGTTGTTCCACCTTCCGCAGCTAGTGCTTTTCCAAGGGTATACACCTGTGTCTGTGTGAGCGATGCGAGCCCTGTTTCATCGTATGCTTTCAACCGTCGTTCCAATTGGTATGGTATCTGGGTATCATCTAAGAGCAGTTCGTACTCACTTTGTCGTTCAATGCTCGAAAGTTGTGAGAACCAAAAGAGTGTCTCAACCATAAGAAGTGCATTGTTGTTGGTATCGCTACGAGGGCATGTGGCCGCTGTTTTTTTCATTGTCCAAACAGTACCACCATCAACGATCATGAGGGTTGCGTTGTTTGGGACGACCGAATCGCAGAGCAACCGCATATCGGCGACCGATGGTGCACTGCCACTCAGTGATAGGCCGGTACTACGGTATGTCTTTGCTTGATGGGTATGAATAATTACCGGCTTATTATTGGCGGAAAGATCAAGTGCATGCCACGTATCGTAGTCGATATCAATACTTTTCTTGGAGGTTCGGTCAGATAAGTTAGCAAAATGCGTCTGGCCATTTTTTTTATACAAAACAAAACTAGCTTGTACGGCCTCCAATTTTGCGGCGTTAGCTAGTGTGGTAAGCCCGTCTGTACAACTTTTGTTGGCACCCACAGACACAGTTTTGTTGAGTGCGCGCGGATCACCGTCATAAAAATTAAACGCACTGACGTCGGTCAGGTTGCCATAAATAAGTGGAGCAAGTTTTGAACTAGTGGTATCTGTATTGCCAGAGCTGGATCCATCGGTCGCGTTTCCCCCGGATGAGGTACTGCCACCTGATCCTGAGGTATCGCCACTACCACTTGATGTTGAGTAGGTATAATCAGATGAGCCTGGGCAGGTCAGACCAAAGAGAGAAAAATAATCGGGGCACACCGGATTACTCCGATCAATATTAAGACTGCTGACCAAGACGTTGACCAGTCCCCAAATACTGGCAATCACTACAAACGCCGCTATTCCATAAATAGCTGCCCGTTTTGCTTCCTCTCTTTTGTCGGAGTTGGCAGCTTCGATGATAAAAAAGCGAGCCAAATTCCAGATGAAGAATATAAAGGCGATCGCCAGTATGAGCGGAATGATGTAACTATTGATAAAGCTGCCAACACCGGAGATAAGACTGGTTAGCCCGTCACTGCCAGTACTCAATTGAGCTGGTTGTGAGTTACCTAGTACAAGGTCGCTTTGCCAAACAATACCGTTCTCGTCACAACGGAGAAGGCCAAAGTAGCAGGGGTGCCAATCGGCTGCATGAGTCGAAAGGGGAGTAAAGAGAAAGAAAAACATCGCTACCACACCAGACAAAAATACCTTTTTCATACCTCTAATCATACCCCAACTTAGCCATTTACTGCCCCTTTTTTACCCAGTCAACTTTGAAAAACAGTGATGTGCACTCTGTCTCGTCCAGTCCTCGTGCTTAATACACTGCGGAGGACTCGCACGAGCACACATCACTGTTTTTCTTAAGGTGGTATTTGAGCGTAGGATTAGTTGACTTTTATATAAAAATGTGCTAATATATAAGAAGAGCTACAGGCATCCCGCCCGTAGCCACAACGCTCCAGAGAGAGCAAGATGAGGAAGAGCAAGATGGATCTTTTTAACGAAGTGCGCCGCGTCCTGAAACAACACTCCACGGAGGAGTTGATTCTGGATGCGGCTATGGGGGCCGTTTTCTTCATGGTTCTCATCTTCGCACCCCTGGCTATGTCAGGGTGGTAAAGATGGGGCGAAGAGACGTCCCGCACTTCGCGCAATTGCTGGGAGATGCGAACGAAAGTCGCATTTCCTGGTGGCGACGCGAACGGCTCGGGCGGCCGGGGTTGGTACTGGCTTGCCCTGGCGGCGACAGCAGGCATCGTGCTCGCTCTGTCACACATAATCTAACGGGAGGCGGAATGTGCTGCCTCCCATCAGGCTCGGCTTCGGTCGGGTCTTTTCTTTTATACACTCGCATTTTTTCTTGATTTTTGGTATAGTACGAGCCACCAAATGTTGGTTGACCCCGTAGTGCGCGCTTAGCTCAGTTGGCTAGAGCATTCGACTGATACTCGAAAGGCCCTAGGTTCGAATCCTAGAGCGCGCACTGTGGGGTTAACTTTTTGCCGGAGTGGCGAAATTGGTAGGTGAGATATGCTGGGGGCATATCGAACGGCGCTTCAGGTTCCTGAAGTACATCCGATTTTTAATTTCGGAATATAAAAAAGTTTTTTGCCGGAGTGGCGAAATTGGTAGACGCGTGCGCTTCAGGTGCGTATGCCGCAAGGCATGGAGGTTCAAGTCCTCTCTCCGGCACAACATTACGGTTTTCGGTATACCGGTATGTCTGTAGCTATGTTGGCTTCCAGTGTACTGGTATTTTCGCGCATTTGTGTCAGAGAATCCTTTGAATTTTGGATAAACATAAAAACAAAACCGGCAAATAGAATAACAACCAACCAGGCAATTGGCTGAAAAAGTTTGGATTGCTCCAACGTATGTCTCATAAAAATAGTATAGCAGTTGCGGCTGGCAAAAAAGTACAACATCGCCTATTATGGTGACAATGTCATTTGAGGATTATTTCAAAGGAAAAAAAGTAACGGTAATGGGTTTGGGTCTATTGGGCCGTGGTATTGGTGATGCTGCCTATATTGCACAGGCTGGTGCTGCAGAAGTGATTGTGACCGATCTTAAGACCGAAGCGGAGCTACGCACATCAGTAGAAAAGTTACGACAATACAACAATATTACATTCGTGCTGGGAGAACATCGGACGGAAGATTTCGTTGGTCGTGATTTGGTTTTGGTTGCGGCGGGCGTGCCTATGGATTCTGTATATGTGCGGCGCGCCCACGAAGCGGGCGTGCCATTAAAGCAGTCCGCAGCGCTCTTTGCCGAGCTGTCTCGTATTCCAATCATTGGGGTTACCGGTACTCGGGGGAAGAGCACTGTTACGGCCATGATCCATCACGTGTTGACAGTGACAACTGGTGAAGAGATCTTGCTTGGGGGTAACGTGCGCGGTATATCAAATCTGCAACTTCTTGATCGAGTAGCAGAGGATGCGTTGTGTGTTATGGAACTCGACAGTTGGCAGTTGCAAGGTTTTGGGTGGGCCGAGATTTCGCCGCAAGTGGCCGTGTTCACCAATTTGATGGAAGACCATCTCAATTATTATCAACGAGGTGAAAAAAGTAGAGAAGAAGCCATGGCGCTATATTTTAATGACAAAGCGCAGATCTTTTTGCATCAAGGTGGCGGAGATACGCTGGTGACCACGCCGGTTGTGTTTGAGCGCGCACAGGCGACTTTTCCGGATTTTCATTTTGATCAAGAGGTGGTACTGGTTGATGTGTCCGCTTTACCGGAAGACGTTTTGCTGGCCATGCCAGGTGAGCATAATCGACTCAACGCTGCGTTGGCGACCGAGGCATTGCGTGCAGTTGGTTTGTCTGAAGAGGAGATATTTGATGGTTTGGCTAGTTTTCCCGGGGTAGAGGGTCGCTTGCAGTTGGTCTCCACCCAAGACAACGTACGCATATATAATGACAACAATGCCACGACGCCAGCGGCAACTGTGGCGGCACTTGATGCGCTTGATATCGGTAATAAAAACATCATACTCATCGCCGGTGGGGCAGACAAGGGGCTGGATGTAGCGTCGTTGGCGTATGCTATTGGTCAGCATTGTAAGCAAGTATTTTTGATTCCGGGAACAGGTACCAATGGGCTTATTCCACTTTTACATAATGGCGAGGTCGGTGTGTCGGTGGTTGAAAATCTAGCGGCGGCTTTTGCTGGCGCCAAAGGCGCCGCTACACCCGGCGACATCATTCTCTTTTCTCCTGCTTTTGCGTCGTTCGGACAATACCACAATGAGTATGAACGCAATGATGAGTTTATGAGTTTGATTGGTAAGCATGAACAATAAGCGTATTCACTTCATCGGCATAGGCGGTATCGGGATGTCGGCTTTGGCACGGCACTATTTGCACGAGGGGTGGGTGGTGAGCGGGTCTGATATCGCCGAGAGTGAGATCACCAAGAAACTAGTAGACGAAGGTGCTGCGGTGGTGTATCAGCAGGTGGCGGAGAATATTACCGGCAATGGCCAAAGGCCATTGCCGGACTTGGTGGTCTATACCGAAGCGATGTCGCACGACCATCCGGAATTAGTGGCGGCACATGCTTTGGATATTGATACAGTCAATTATTTCGAAGCCTTGGGACGAATAGCCAATCAGTACTACTTGATCGCCGTTGCCGGAGCGCATGGCAAAACAACCACAACCGCGATGTTGACCGACATACTTGAAGAAGCCGGTTTTGATCCATCGGTTGTGGTCGGGTCACTACGTAGCAAGACGGGAAGTAACTACCGAGCCGGGAAGAGCAAGTACATGCTGGTTGAGGCATGTGAGTATAAACGCGACTTTTTACACTTGGAGCCAGATGTACTCATCATCACGAACATCGACTATGAGCATGTCGATTATTATCATGACCTCGCCGATGTCCAGAGCGCCTTTAATGAGTTAGCGATGAAGGTACCCGCCGACGGCGCAATCATCTGCCAAGTGCACGATGAGAAGGTGGTGCCTGCTGTAGAAGGGGTGACAGCGAAGGTTATTGATTATCGACCGGCCATTAGCCTTTCACTAAAGTTACGTCAGCCGGGCATGCATAATCGACAAAATGCTGCGGCAGCAGCAGTCGCGGCACAGTTTTTGAACATTCATGAAGAGATGATCACTCATGCACTGGAGAACTTTGCCGGCACGTGGCGACGATTTGAATATAAAGGTGAGGTGCATGGCGCACCGGTGTACGACGATTATGCGCACCATCCAACTGAGATTGCCGCTGCCATTGCAGGAGTACGGGAGTTGTACCCCGATAAGCGTTTGATCGTGGTCTTTCAGGCACATACGTATTCACGGGCGAAGACGCTGCGCGGCGACTTCGTCGCCGCGCTTGCGGCTGCCGATAAGGTCATTATGTTACCGATCTATGGTGCACGAGAAGAGAATGACCCAACCATCACCGCTGAAATGATGGTTAATGATCTGGTGGAGAAGGGGGCTGACGCGATTCATTTTGAAACTATTGTCGCGGCTGCAGAGGAGGTAAAAGATGAAATTGGTCCAAATGACATCGTGCTCTGCGTCGGTGCCGGCAGTGTCACGAAGGTAGCACAACTATTGACAGAATAACCAATCAGTTTTATCTTTTGAGTGGTAGTTTGGTAGCATTATGAACCCTGGAATTTTGAGTATCGTGGCCACCCCGATCGGCAACTTGGAGGACATTACCTTGCGGGCTTTGCGTGTGCTCAAAGAAGCTGACTATGTGCTCTGTGAAGATACGCGCGTGACAGGAAAGTTGTTAGCTCACTATGATATTAAGACAAAACTGAAACGCTATGATGCACACGCCACCGAGCGGGCTCATGACGCTATCATGAGTGACCTAGCAAATGGGAAGCATCTGGCACTGGTATCTGACGCGGGCACACCGGGGGTAAGTGATCCGGGGGTGTTGTTGGTGACGGCTGCGCGACAAGTGGGTGTTCGGGTAGAAACCATTCCCGGCCCTTCAGCGGTCACGGCTGCCTTTTCAATTGCTGGTTTGGTAGGGAATCAATTCACTTTTCTTGGTTTTGCACCACAAAAGAAAGGCCGTCAAACCTTCTTCGAAGGTTTGACGGCCTACGATCACCCGGTTTTGTTTTTTGAATCCACCCATCGCATTATCAAAACACTGGAGGCGCTGGAGGAGTTGGCAATTAATCATCCGATTAATTGCCAACTCGCTCGTGAGTTAACGAAGCTACACGAAGAGGTGCTCATTGGCACGCCCGGCGAATTGCTCACTTTGTTGCAGGAGGAACAGGTTAAACAAAAGGGAGAGTTTGTCGTTATTGTATCGAGAGGTTAAAATAATAACATGATCACACGAGAATCATTTGTTATTGTACTGGGCGTCTTTTTACTTTTCATTCCGGCATTAGGTGTGCCTACAGTCTGGAAGACCTGGGGTATCATCGGTATCGGCTTCCTACTTATTTTGATCGGATATAGTCTACGACATACCGCCTTTCTACGCAGTATTGAGCGTGATAATGGGGAACGAGCTACTGATTCGTTTGTGGAGAGTGTCGGCGCTGAGCCGGCAGAACGTGTAGAATAGAGAGAATGTTCAGATTACTTACATTAGTATTCACACTGCTCGGTTTGTCTGCCGCGAGTATTTATGTGCCCGTCTGGTTGCCGGTAAAGTACACCGCACCGTCTTTTGCAGAAGAACAAGAACAGACAGTTGCAACAAGTGATGGAACACACGCCGCTACCACTGATATCAGACCGATCGTTACCCACGTACCGTTGCCAAAGCAAGTAAAGGCGCTTTATATGTCTGCATGTGTGTCAGGGACGCCAAGTTTCCGCACTAAATTAGTCGCCATCGCTACTTCAACGGAGGTGAATAGTTTGGTGATTGATATTAAAGATTACTCCGGCACCATCTCGTTTCCTCCGAATGACACCGATTGGCAGTATGCCTGGACCGCCGCTGAATGCGGCGCGGCAGATATGCGAGATTTTGTTTCGTATTTGCATAGTCTTGGTATTTATGTGATCGGCCGTGTGACTGTCTTCCAAGACCCGCTCCTAACTGCAAGCCACCCTGAGTGGGCGGTAAAGCGCGCTGATCGAACAACTGTGTGGAAAGATTACAAGGGACTTTCTTTCATAGATGTGGGCGCACATGAATACTGGGATCATCTTGTTAATTTAGTTGTCGATTCATACAATGCCGGTTTTGATGAAATCAACTTTGATTACGTGCGCTATCCTTCCGATGGCCCGATGGACGATATTGCATTTACCCATGCTGAAAGTACGCAATATGGCAAAAATAAGCCAGCCAATCTTGAAGCTTTCTTTGCGTATCTTACCAAGGCAATTGCAGATCCGGCACGGTATCAAGTGTACCAGCACCAAAATACCGGCCGTGCGACATCGACCCCGTGGACATCAGCTGATCTCTTTGGTATGACCACCACTAACTACGACGATCTCTCGATCGGGCAGGTTTTGGAACGCACCATACCATATTTTGATTTTGTAGCACCGATGGTGTATCCGTCGCACTATCCCGATGGTTTTCATGACCTTGGTGACCCGAATGATCATCCCTATCAGGTGGTGAAATATGCGATGTCTTCTGGGGTGACTCGTGTACAAGCCTCGACTACACCGATGGACGGTCTTACCGAAACCAGACTTGGCACTACGACCCCGGCGGTGTATCAAAAACCGATATACAGTGCAGACAAATTGCGTACATGGATTCAAGACTTTGATTATGGTGGTGACTATGATGCCACTGATGTTCGTAACGAGATACAGGCAAGCTATGATGCGGGGGTATCAAGCTGGATGATCTGGGCGCCAAGTAACATTTACACAACGGCAGCATTGCAACCAGCCGAATAGTCCATACACAGCAGGCAGTATTGGTATATATTTTGATTGGTACAATAAGGCATACATGCGTTTAAAACAAAAGTCTGATGTGACCGTATCACCGGGTGCCTTTATTCCAGAACGGGCGGCTTTATTGGTACGACAAAAACGCCGTCGCCTAAAACAGCGCGTGTGGTCTGGTGCCGCTGTGTCACTTTTTTTGTTGCTGGGGGTTGGCTATAGCACCTACGATGCTCGTATTGGTGCACAACTCTCTGGTGCTGCGTACGTCGTTGTGCAAAATGCCACGGCTTATACGGCGACACATTCCACGGAAACACCTACACCATCATTGAATCAAGCTCAGGAATTCTCCGCTGTGGTGGCCGCACTGGTGGCTGATAAACGTTCTTTTATTGCAGTTGATGAGGTGGGAGCACAGGTAACACTTTTTAAAGATGGTAGTGCGGTACTTGTTGCACCAATCCTTCTGATACCGGACCATGATTCATGGCGGTCTGTGCCATCGGGAGTATACACAGTAAAAGATAAGACCGATAGACAGTACTCGGCCTTACAAGAAGTGTATGAAAACAACGTTGTTATGTTTTCAAAGAACTACATTATTCACGGCACACCGGAATATACTGATGGAAGCATGGCAGCTGACGTTGCGGTTGGTATCACGTTATCTTCGAGCGATGCTGCCGCACTCTACCGGTTGGTGACACCGGGTATATCAGTCGTGGTCCGTGCGTCTGGTGTGTCTACTGACCCAACAGTGACCTATTCTTTTCAGGGACCTACTATTTCTTCCGGTGTCTATGCTGCTGCTGATCTAACTGATGGACAGATACTCGTTGGACGGGGTGGTGTTGATACATCGTATCCTATTGCTTCGCTCACCAAACTCATGACCGCAGTAGTGGTGGCAGAAAGTTACGATATCGATGCGGAGGTGTTAGTTGACCAAGAACAGTATGTGACCACGCTCATTCCACGATTAGAAGGAGTACCACGTACTACTAATTACAACTTACTACAATTATTACTCTCTGAATCTTCCAATGAGGCGGCCGAGGTATTGGCTTCCGAAATGGGTCGTGACCAGTTTATTGCGCGGATGAATACACTCGCCAGAACGATAGGAATGACCAATTCCACCTTCGCTGACCCGTCTGGTCTTGACGATGGTAACGTCGCCAGTTTGCGTGACCTCGTGACGTTGGCTCAGTATATTTACAACAACTACCCATTCATATGGAAGATGACCATGCATCCGGACGAAACGCAGACAGCTCGTGGCGATGATTTTGGAGATCTACGTAACTTTAACGGTGTGGCCGGTTTATCTGACATGGTCGGTGGTAAAGTTGGTGAGACAGACGCCGCTGGGCAGACCTCGGTAACGATCCATGCGATGTCTTTGGCTGGCACCGCGCGTACAGTGGTTATTGCACTACTCGGTTCACAGGAGCGCAGTGTTGATGTATCGCTTATTCATCAATACATTGCAGATCATATAGCGGTGCAATAGTGCTATACTTATACGTAACATGCAATTCGATCCGGAACGCATTACCTTTTTTGCTCGTACCGATGCTCGTGGGCAAAATGTAAAATTTGGCATCAAGGCCAAAGACCGTACTCGCCACGTTTACGTGATCGGTAAAACGGGTATGGGGAAGTCAACCCTTCTGGAGAACATGGCAGTACAAGACCTGCAAAATGGAGAAGGTTTGGCTTTTATTGATCCGCATGGACAAAGCGCTGAAGCGATTTTGCAGTATGTGCCGGAAGATCGGGTTAAGGACGTTTTATATTTTGCACCGTTTGATACCAACAACCCGGTTGCTTTTAACATCATGGAAGACGTGGGGCCGGAGCGTCGGCATCTGGTGGTGTCGGGCCTGATGTCTGTCTTTAAGAAAATATGGGTAGATGCCTGGAGTGCTCGTATGGAGTATATCTTGCAAAATACCCTGATGGCCCTCTTGGAATACCCTGAGTCAACACTTCTGGGCGTCAATCGTATGTTGTCCGATAAAGGGTATCGGCAAAAGGTGGTTGATAATATCACCGACCCGGCCGTGCGCTCATTTTGGGTGGATGAATTTGCCAATTACAATGAGCGCTACATGCAAGAGGCTGGTGACGCGATCAAAAATAAGATCGGTCAGTTCACCGCTAATCCATTGATCCGCAATATTGTTGGACAGCCACACTCGAGTTTTGACTTGCGTAAAATAATGGATGAGCGGAAGATCCTCATTGTAAATCTATCCAAGGGTATGGTTGGTGAAAGCAATGCTAACCTTCTTGGCTCAATGCTTACCACACGTATCTACCTGGCTGCCATGAGTCGAGCCGACCTCTCTCCGGCGGCAATGCAGGCTGCACCGAACTTCTATTTTTATGTTGACGAGTTTCAGAGTTTTGCCAACGCAACCTTTGCTGATATTTTGTCTGAGGCGCGAAAGTACCATCTTAATCTCACCATCGCACATCAATACATTGAGCAAATGGAGGAAGAGGTTCGTAATGCGGTTTTTGGAAACGTCGGTACTATCATTTCCTTCCGAGTCGGGCCGTTTGATGCTGAAGTGCTTGAGACGATATTCTCGCCGCAGTTTATGGCAGTGGATATTGTAAACCTTGGTTTTGCGCAGATATACCTCACTCTTATGATTGATGGTATTGGTTCTAAACCATTCTCGGCAGTTACTTTGCCACCAATCGAACGTCCGGAGGTTTCGTACCGTGATGTGGCAGTCGCACACTCACGCGAACAGTTTAGTACTGCGCGTGCTGAGGTTGAAAAACGCATCGGTGAGTGGCATATGGAGGATCATGCCATAGCAAAATCGAAAAAAGATCGGCCTGAAAATCGAGACAATAAAGGTACCGGTAATAAAGAGCGGGCTAGGGGAGGTAATGCTGCCAAGACAGATGACCGGAATGTTAACCGTTCAATCAATAAACCAAATAATAAAAAGAATACCGGGAATAGTGATGCACCGGCCGTGTCATCAGAAGACAAACTTAAAGAATTACGAACAGTACTCTCACAAATAGCAAAAGAAGAAAAGACAAATGATGAAGAGATGTCTGCTACTGTACCACCGGTCGCCCCAAAAAAGACTGAAAAAAAAGTAGAACCAGGGTCTTCTGATCCTGCTATATCACCATTACGTAGTGCCCTGGCTGCTGCGTTGTCCGCCCAAACACCAACAAGAGAAGGTGCTGGTGGTAAGACTCCGTCCAGTGTGGTGAGTGTACCAGAGAAAACGTCATCAAAAAAAGAAAAGAGCACAGATGAACTTGATCCAAAAAAAATAGAGCGCATGCTTCGGACCAAAAGCAGCGACACCACACCCTTGAAGTAGCTATGTGGAAGGTTTTATCCATCATTATTCTGTTCTGCTTTCCCTATTTTGTTAGTGCCAAAGTATATATATCAGAAATAGCCTGGATGGGGACCTCGGTTTCATCTTACGATGAATGGATCGAGCTATATAACAGCGGATCAAGTATGTCGGTAGACGGCTGGTCCTTGAGTGATGGAAATAAATTGGACATACCGCTGTCTGGTACCATAGCTGCCGGCTCGCACGTGGTTTTAGAACGAGCTGACGACAATTCTGCTCCAGGAACCGCTTTCTTGATCTATAGCGGTACGCTCTCCAATAGTGGTGCGACACTTACTTTGCGCGATGCTAATGGTGGGGTAATTGATACGGTTGTTGGCGGTGAAGATTGGTCGTCTGTTGGGGGAGATAATACAACTAAAGAAACCGCACAACGTACCAATGATGGTTGGGTCACGATGGGCGCAACCCCGGGCAGTGGACCGGCGCTGACCGAGGCTGATAACCAGGTGGGTAATGATGGTTCTGCCAGGTTTGCCCCGGTACGTATCACCTCACAAACAACAGGTGCGCTTCCGGTTTTGGCGACGCAGATAACGGGGGCGGAAGTGGTGTATGTCGGCGTGCCGGCTGGTTTTGATGTGGTGGCGAGTGGTTTATCAGCTACTGTACTGCGGTCATTACAACATCATTGGAACTTTGGGGACGGGGAGATTACAACGAGTGAAATGCCAAGCGTATCGCATGTGTACCACTATCCGGGCTATTACATGGTTGTAGTGGAAAGTATTTACAAAAACTATCGAGCGATTGATAAATTCATGGTTGAAGTAAAGGCGGTGCCTTTGTCTTTAGCTGTTGGCAGCACAACAATTCGGGTGCAAAATTTAGCTAACTATGATGTTGAAGTGGGTGGGTACGTGGTGCGGGGTGAAAAACCATTTACTTTGCCAGCGCACTCTTGGTTGACGAGTGGGGGCACTCTGATACTGCCGATCGAAAAAGTTGGTACAGCGACAAAGCTGGCAATGTTGACCGATCAGTTTGGAAAGACGGTGGCAATCGCTGGGCCCCAGGCTCCGCTAACAAACCCTGCTCAAGCCTTGGCACCTGTTTCGGCACCGGTGATGGTCAGGTCTTCAGTCCCTATTGTGCCACCTCCCATCAATGCTGAAATTAATGAAGAACAAGTTGTGATGGCTGATGAATCGCCAATCGTGCCAGCAGCTTCGAATACGCCTGCTCGACCACTCTCATACCTTGGTCTCATCGGCACTGTCGTTGTCGGTGTGCTGGGGGCACTCTCTTTTGGTCTTTAAATACCGAGCAATAAACGGAGGCGATGCACCATAAGTGCTGCGTGCGCATGTGGGTATTCAGTATGTTTTTGTATGATCTCAAGCACTGCTTTTCGTATGGTTCGGCCATGGTCATTCTCACTCTCTGCATGTACTCGATGTGAGGTGAGGTTTTCAGGCAGGTTGGCGAAGGTGCCAATACGACCAAGTTGTAGGTACAGCTCGAGGTCTTCAGCTAGTGTTGGCTGATACCCTTGTGTTTGTTGTAACAGAGCGGTACGCATTAAGACACTGGAATGAATAAATTGGTTACGGAAGGCTATTTTTTGTCTGATGCTATGGTCATCGGTCGCAAAATGTATAGAGCCTTGTTGCGTTCCATTGGCATCAATTAGATTCGCAAAGGTGCCGAGTAACACACAATCAGGGTGTCGCTCCATAAAGTCCACCTGTTTTGATAATTTGTCCGGTGCATGCCAGAGGTCGTCACTGTCGAGAATGGCGGTGTACGTGCCATGCGTGTAGGAAAGACTTTCAGCACGACGTACGAAAAGCCCTTCATTTTGTTCGTGCCGGATGTAACGGATACGGGGTTCGTTACTTTGTGCCACAATGGTACTGGTAGTATCGGTTGAACCGTCATCAATTACTATAAGTTCCCAATTTTGATAGGTTTGTTTCTGTACACTTTCAATCGCTTCCTTTAGGTAAGTTGCGCGGTTATAGGTGAGCATTAAGATGCTTACGAGCGGCGTGGTTATTTCTGTAGTGTTATCCATGTTGAGGGAATGAGTGAAGCATCATATTTCGCACGGTCAAACCATGGGGTTGGTGCTACCACTATTTTAGCAGGATTTTGGTTGAGCCACGCCGCCCACCAGCTGAACGAACTGTTGGCGATTATGTTGTGTTTTGCTTGACTCATCAAATACAGTTCATCCGCATCAGAAAGTTCAGGACTACTGATAAACACGGCTGTATCGCTGATATTTAGGTTTGCTTTGACCCAGTCAATATCATCTGAAAAAATAAAAAAATGTGGTGTACTTACGGACGTACTTACGTTCGTAAGTACGTACTGTATGGCGTTTTGATAATAAGGCAGGGAACAGACACCAAACCGTCTCAGTACGGTAGGGCTAGATACATAATCGCCTCGGCGTACGTGGATCGCCACTGAATCAGTCTCACGTATACGCTGGCGATATTGTTGTACCGTTTCTGATTCTTCTTTGAGGGTAAATTCTTGGCAAAGTGTATCGCGAATATCTGCAAAATATTTTGGTGATTGCCAATATCCATCGAGAAAAATATCACCCCGCCAGGTGAGTATGTTGGGATCAAAAAGTACATTGGCACGACGAAGTAATTTGGTGCTGAAGTACCGCCATCCTTTAGAAAAAATACCGTAGGGATATTTTAGCCTGCGAGTTTCTTCATCCGTGCAGATGTTTTTTTCTATATTGAATTTCTCCAAAGAAAATGGGCGATAGATGTTACCAATTTCGTTGGCACGGGCTAGACCTTCAATATGTAATTTGAGTTCATTGCTGTTTTGTAATGCTAAACGCTTTCCGAGCGCATACTGAAACATCTGATTTCCCAACCCACCTTTAAGATTAACGATGATCATGTTGTTGGTTTTTGGAACACAAAGAGACCGCACGCATAGCGTTCTGTATTAAGTTCTGCGGGGTCGGCGTGTTCATGTATGCCGTCTGGGCCAAACTCAGGAACGTACGAGAATTCTTTTAGCCGAAGGGTAGGGAAGAGTGTGGTAACGAGATCGTAGGTGTAGATACGGTGGGCATTAAATTGGATCATTGCTTCTTTTCCTACCGGAGTCACAAATATCAACGAACCGCCCGGTTGCAAGACACGAGCCAATTCAGCACAAGCTTTTACATCACCGTCCGGGTCGATCGGGTCACCATAGCGACCAAGGCCAATGTGCTCGATGGTGTGCATACACGAGAGTGATGCAATACTGTTGTCGGCAAAGTGGAGATCTGTTAAGTCGGCATGTGCGGTGGTCAATCCCGAAAGATGCAATGGAGCAGGACGGTAATCATAGAACTCAACTGGGATAAAAGCAGAAAGCAGGCCAGGGAAGTAGAGACTGGAAGCAATGTCGACATGTACCGACGGGTTAATATCACGTACTTTTCGTACCGCCCAACTAGTGTGGTAGACGTAGTGTCGGTCAAACCCGGTGAGCGTTGTTTTATCAAAGATCTGCGGGTAGATATTCTTCAAACGAAGAGAAAAACGATGTGTGGCATCGTGTCGCTTGAAGGCAATGAGATCAACAAGTAAAAAAGGAAACAACAAGACGTTCTTTCCGGTCCAGTATATTTTTTTAGCGATCGAGATCATGGTTGTAGTGTATCAGATAGTGGCGGTGGGTACAGTTGGTTCTTGCAGCAGTTGTATCAAGTTTTTGGTTGTTGCGTTGTCGCTTAATTCTTGTTGGCAACGCTCATGGGGGTGCAGATGTTGTGCGGATTCAAGCAGATTTGGTAGCTCGTCTGGATTTTGAAAGAAAGCACCATACTCTGGTATGAGGTAGGGAGCATTGATCATTTCATCACTCCAAGAGAAGAGCGGTGTTGTGACACTTTTGGTTTGGTAGACAAGAGTAGGTACATCATGCATCCAGGCCTCTTGCAACGCTAGGCCTTGGCTCTCGGACGGAGAAAGATATACAACCGCCGGCGCACTCAAAAGTGCATCGAGATATTCTTGGTGGGTAAAAGAATTGTAGGTAAAAAGAGTGACGTGGTATTTTTGGGCGATTACTTCTTGTACTTTTTGGCACATCTCGCCCGGCATTTTGCAGTAGACAATTACCGATCCGACGCGAGAACTTTTGCGTTCCGTCGGGGAAACACCGGCTGGCCATACGCGAACTTTTTTTGAGAGTGCGGGCATCCGTGAATGATACAGATCAGCTACCCATTGGCTTGGCACTAATATTGTATCTATTGCCGCGTCTGCGAGTATGGCGTCGTATTCGTTTGGTGTTGAGACGATGTTTGGTCCTGCGAGTAACTTTTTTATTTTTCCTGCTCGCTTCTTTTTGATCATAGTGCGAAGCACTGCAACACCGGACAAAACAACGACCGTATCGTCTATTACAAAAAGAGGGTCGCAACGATATGACACTCCAAGTTCGGTCAGTCCACGTTTGAGGCTGTCGCGTACTGCCTGCGGCCCTGAGTATTTACGCACGATTGCACGAGCCAGAAACTTCCAAAACTCCTTTGTCGCCGGTGAGTTACTATGGGTGTATATGATCATGCTAACGAGCGTTATGTATCAACTTACGATACAACTGTGTATTGCTTTTGTATAACCTCTGCAAGTAAGGTTTGGTGCTGTGTCGGGGAAAGGCATAAGAACATCGCGGTGTAATCAACAGTCTTTGTCTTGTCCCATTGTTCTAAGGCACGGCTATCTTTAAGTAAGAAAACCTGATACCCCAAGCGTTCGAGTAGGTCAATTGTATCTGTATAATACGGATTAACGTATTGCCGACCGATAGCGCGGAGGGTGGTGCAGAGCTCCATAAAAATGATCGGATGATCCTTTTGAATCATTTCTTTGCCGCCCGCAAGTACGGCGAGCTCATGCCCTTCAACATCGATCATCATGAAGTCTGGTGTTGGTACACCTTTTGCGATCTCGGTATCGAGAGTGGTTGTCTGTACGGTTGTGGTTGGTAGTTCCTGATCAGCATTAAAGTCACTTTCGAGTGATGACCCGCTACCACTTTTGTGCAATGTGGCTTCGGTGACGGTGTCACTCAGGGCTACTTCATGGGTAGTGAGTCTGTTTTCGATATGGTTTAAGTACGCGGCGGTTTTTATGGTTGTTATATATTCTGGGGTTGGTTCATACGAGTGGACGGTAGCGGTATAACGCGTGCCAGCGATTAACCCATAGTATCCGATGTTTGCACCGATATCATAGAATGTAATGTGGCCGTCCTTTGTGAGGTTTTCTAAAATAGCACAGACTAGTTGGGTTTCGTTTGATTCAACCACTCCATTTTGGCTCACCCCGTAAGCAACGTCACTAATGTCGTATACATCTCCTACATGCCAGACACCAAGTGTGTCTTGTACAGCTGTTTTTCCCGGTGCATTATGTTCGTTTCTGGTTATATATAAGAAGTATTTCCCGGTTATAGCTGAGGCAAAGCCCATGACCATTTGTAGCACTTTTTGTTTCATTGTTGGATAGTATAGCATTATAACTTTCTCACGAGATCGACCATAAACGCTTTGTATTTTTCTGGATCAAATCGCTGCGCCGTTTCTTTGGCAGATACACAAAGCGATTGCCAAGTAGCTGGCTCGTTTCTATACAGATCAATAAACTCTTGCATGTAATCAGCATACGATGCAGTATCATCTTTGTCTGCGATGCGAGAGCAAGAAGGGGAGAGATATTCCAAGTGAGCGTTCCAAAGATGAGAACGGTGGGAAATGACAGGGTTGCCAATAGTGAGCGACTCTGCAATCGCAACCCCACTAGTCTCACCATCAAATCTAAAATGAGCGAAACAATTGAGTGCACCATGAAATGCCCACACGTCTTTTTCTTTGCTGCTTGGTGGTAGGAAGTGCACTCGCGGGATGTTCTCTTTTGTAACGATCTCAACCAATGCTGGTGGTGGCGACATGATGATGTAGTGAGCATCGGGATTGTTTTCTGCGATTTGTTGCCAAGCTCTGATGCCAACCGGGTCGAAGATTGCATTGTCGTCACGTCCGATACGCCCAAACATAAAATCGGTAGCTTTGATTCCTAACTGTGAACGCAATTGTTGTCCGAGCTCGTGTGTATTTTCTGGAGGCAGGTTAAACAGTGGAGCATACATGACTTCACCACGAGGGTCAGGTCCAATCCATTCCTCGGCATGTTTTTTGGTTGTCTCTGAGTTATAGATCACCGAAACAATATTTTTCTGTAGTGTTGGAGCGCCAAAAACGTTTGAAATAACAAGTGGCACTTCAGTGATAATATTCCACGGGTAATGTGCGTAACCAGGTGTAGCCGTAATTATGAGGTCAATGTCATACTGAGAAGTAATCTCTTTAATATGGGGTTTCATCCCAGACAAACGGTGTGGCACAGCAACATCATTGCTTTTGTATGAGAAGGGTATGAGCTCCACTTTTGGATCAAAACTTTCGACCCGGTTACTTTCTGCACCAGTTTCACCATACATGAAAAATACATTATACGAATTAACCAGACCGTTTGCGATCAATTGGAGATTTTTCTCAGTGCCGCCATGGGTCATTCCTGTTATTTGGTATATAAGAATATTTTTGACCGGGCCACGCTTATGTTTTATTTCTGGAAGGTCTGGGTAATTCTTTCTCTCCCATTTTTTCATTCTGAGTTGCCAGTAGCGTTCGCGCAGTAAAACAACATTTTTTCTCAATGTTAGCGGAGCCCTCAAAACTAGCTTTTTGACAATCCTTCTCATATTTTGATGATTGTATCACTTTCGATATAATAACACTCATGCACAATCTACCAGTTCCAACGACATGTCCTTTATGTAACGGAGAAGTTATATGTAGGTATAAACAATTTCCTGGCTACAAAGAAGGGCAGAGTTTTGATATTTTTGAGTGTTTGCAATGCCAGGTGTCGTTTGTTTTCCCGCTTACAACTAATTCTGAAATATATGAATCAATATACAATCATGCCGATGTCTTAATTGGTTACGAGCGATATTATCGGTATGGAAAACTAACTAAGCATTTTTCCAACCCGTTGCTTTTTTTGCAGAATACCGAACCTTCATACTGGGCGGTGCTTTCTGAAATTGTTAAGGATGCAAGATCGACTGGAGAAATAACTATTTTGGAAATTGGGTCTGGTCTTGGATATACAACATATGTTTTGCGAAATGCAGGATATAAAGCGGAAGGGATTGATATCTCAAGTGTTGCTGTCGCCCATGCAAAAAAAATATATGGTGACTATTTTAGTACGGCGTCAATTGCCGATATAAAGAACACTGGTAAACGGTACGATTATATTTTATTGATGGACGTAATTGAACATGTTACAGATCCTGTGACGCTAATTCAGGAGGCATCTGGTTTATTGTCTAGTAATGGTAAGTTACTTGTGACTACTCCCAATAAGTCTTCTGCTCCCGCAGATGTCTCACTTTGGCAGAGTGACGCCCCACCAGTACATCTTTGGTTTTTTGCTGAAGAGAGTTTGCGGTTTATGGCCAAACAGTTACATCTTAATTACAGCTTCGTTGACTTAACTTGTTATACAAAAAAATTTTCGGTAACGCAGTTTTCATCTTCGATAGAAAGTTTGCGATCAACATTGCCACGTTTATTAAAAAATGGTGATGTATCTATGCATGGAAAAGTATCAGTTACTCCAGACTACTTACTCAAAGCGCGTTATATTTTTGCATATATACGAAAACGTTTAAGAAAAAAGTCTATCTCAAAACGGACACCAATCGTTTGTGCAATTTTTTCAATCGATTAAGAATCACGTTCTTAAGGCGGTTAAGCACTAAAAGCCATTTTGGAAATAAGGTGGGTTGTGGCATTCTCCCTGTTTTTGTTCTAAATATATCAGTGAGTTCTGGTAAATAACGCCATATGTCTAACGGTTCAAATTTTTCAATTCCGTATTTATTAAAATCTTTAAGTATGGCGTTTCTGTGCCAAGCATTCTTGTTTTCTTTTGTAAGTATCACTAACCCTTCAGTCCAGCTGTTCGGCAGGTGTTGCGTTTTAAATTTATTTGTAAAGTCGTAATCAAGTACATATGTCGCGTTTATTCTACGAGCACTTCTTTTCCCCTCAAGTAACTCTTGGCATCGGTACCAAGCGTGTTTATAGAACATGGCTTTGCCGTTAAGAAATTGAAAATGTAACACAACACCATCTTCCTCGTTCACCTTTATTATTTTCTGTACTATTTCTTGTGTTCGTGATTCCGAAAGAGCGTGATCCTTAAAGCCCATTTTTGGACTATCACATACGATAAAACATTTCCAGAGTTTTCCATAAGGAGACTTTGTGTCGTCCAAGTAGTGTTTTTCGTTTTTCCATAAGTGAACCCATCGCATTGATAAACCTTCTCCCGGCTGTAACGATGTAATAGTAGTATTGGAATTTTTGATGAAGTTTGCACTAAATATTTCATCAGCATCGAGCCATATAAAATGTGTTCCGCCAGCAGC